>NZ_KV812651.1:0-5996 GCF_001813485.1 Pseudomonas sp. HMSC067G02 | reverse complement strand
GCGCCTCGAACAGGTCGGTCGCGTAGGTCAGCGCCGCCCCAAGGCCGTCCGGGGTTTCCCAGGTATCGAGGGCAAGATCGAACTGTGCGGCAGCACCGTCCCAGGCAAAACTCTCGATGTGCAAACCATCGACTTGGGCATCCTGCCGCTCGCCGCTCTGGTGGTTATACATCACCTGGAACAACGGGCTGTGGCTGAGATTGCGTTCGGGCTGCAAGGCATCGACCAATTGCTCGAACGGCAGATCCTGGTGCGCCTGCGCGCCCAGCGCCGCCTCGCGCACGCGGCCCAGTAGATCGCGGAAAGCCAGGCCAGCATCGACCTGGCAACGCAGCACCTGGGTATTGACGAAGAAGCCGATCAGGCGCTCGACCTCGGCGCGGTTGCGGTTGGCGATAGGTACCCCGACGCGAATGTCCGACTGCCCGCTATAGCGCTTCAACAGCACCTGGAACGAGGCCAACAGAAGCATGAACGGGGTGACACCCTCCCGCCGGGCGCAGGCCAGCAGCTCCTCCGATAATGACACCGGCAGCGCCATGTCCAGACGCTGCCCGCGTCCGCTGGCCTGGGCCGGGCGCACCCGGTCGGCGGGCAGTTCCAGGACCGGCTGCTCGGCGCCCAGGCGCTCACGCCAGTAATCCAGCTGCCGCGCGCCCTCGCCGCTGTCCAGCCAGGCGCGATGCCAGGCAGCATAGTCGGCGTACTGCAGCGTCAATGGCGCCAGCGTCGGTTGTTCGCCGCGGCGCGCCGCGGCATAGGCCTGGAGCAGTTCGTCGACCATCACCTGCATCGACCAACCGTCGGACACGATATGGTGCTGGGTGATGACCAACACATGCTCCTGCCCAGCCAGCGCCAGCAGACGCACGCGCAGCAGCGGCCCACGAGCCAGGTCGAATGGCTGGCGGATTTCCTCGGCCACCCGCTGGCGCAACGTTGCTTCGCTCGCCCCGGCGCAATCCTCCAGGACAATGCGCAACGGCATGTTCGCCAGGATCGTCTGGCGCGCCTGACCGTCGACCTCCTCGAAGCGGGTGCGCAAGGTCTCGTGGCGCAGCACCAGCCAATCGAAGGCCTGCTGCAACGCTGCCCGGTCCAGGACGCCACGCACGTGCAGTACGCTGGGGAGATGATAGGCCGCGCTTTCAGGCTCCAGTTTCCAGAGGAACCACATGCGTTGCTGAGCATGCGACAAAGGCAGCTCGGCGACTCGCGGCAATACTTGCAGCACAGGGGCAGCGCTCGCCGCCTGGGACTCCAGGGAAGCGGCGAAGTCTGCCAGGACCGGCCGCTCGAACAGGATGCGCAAGGGTACGTCCAGCTCCAGATCCTGGCGCAGGCGCGAGACCACCCGGGTGGCGCTGAGGGAGTGACCGCCGAGTTCGAAGAAGTGCTCGTCGCGGGCGATGCCCTCGACACCGAGCAGCGCCTCCCAGATCGCTGCGACCGAACGTTCGAGCCCCTCCCGCGGAGGCTCTCCGGCCTGGCGGCGGGCAGCTGCGTCCACCTTCGGCAGCGCCTTGCGATCCAGCTTGCCGTTGGCGTTCAGCGGCAAGCTGGACAGCACCTGCCAAGCCGTCGGTTGCATGTACGCAGGCAAGCGTCCGGCCAGCCAGGTGCGCAGCTCCGCCAGAAGGTCCTCACCCCGCATAGCGTCACGCCCCACCAGGTAGGCCGCCAGCAGCGGACCACCGACGCCATCCAGCGCCACGACCGCTGCTTCCGCCACATACGGGTGTGCAAGCAGTTGGCTCTCGATTTCGCCGATCTCGATGCGGAAACCACGGATCTTGATCTGCTGATCGGCCCGGCCGAGATATTCGACCTGACCGTCGACGCGATAACGCGCCAGGTCCCCGGTGCGATACAGGCGCTCGCCCGAACCTGAGAACGGATCGGCCACGAAACGCTCGGCGGTCTGGCCGGGGCGGCCCAGGTAGCCACGAGCCAAGCACTGGCCGCCGATGTACAGCTCGCCGATCATCCCCGGCGCACATGGCTGCAGGGCTGCGTCCAGTATGCAGGCCCGGCGCGCACCGAGCGCGCGGCCGATAGCGGGAGCGCCGCCCTCTTGCGCCCGACAGTGCCAGGCCAGCGGAGTGATCACCGCCTCGGTGGGACCGTAGGCGTTGAACCAGGCTTCAGCCTGCACCGCCTGCTGGGTCAGCAGGCTGGCGTCCCAGGCTTCGCCGCCGAGGATGCAGGTGCGTACCGCGATCCGGCGGCCGGCGTGGCGCAACTCCTCCGCCTGTTGCTGAAGATAAGCCGGCGGTAGATCGAGGATAGTCACCGCGTGCCGCTCCACCTCATCCGCCAGATGTTGCGCGCTCCACTGTCCGGCGTCGCCGAGCAGGACCCGGGCTCCTGCCAGCAGGGGTACGAAGAGTTGTTCGGCAGCGGCATCGAAACTGATCGAGGCGAACTGCAATTGGCAGTCGCCAGGGCCGACGCCGTAGGTCCGTGCTGCCGCCTGGCAGTGCGCGACGAGCGCCGCCTGGCTGACCGCCACTCCTTTTGGCTGGCCGGTCGAGCCGGACGTATAGATCACGTAGGCCAGCGTCTCGCCAGCTACCTCCGGCAGCGGCCGCGTATCTGCACTCGCCGGCCAGGCGGCGGTCTCCAGCGGCAGCCGCTCGACCTCTGCCGGGCAGGGCAGCCGCTCCGCCAGGGTTTCCTGGCAGATCAGCCAGCGCGCGCCGCTGTCGCGCAACATGTACGCCAGGCGCTCCGCGGGGTAGTTCGGATCCAGCGGCAGGTAGCCGGCACCGGCCTTGAGGATGCCCAGCAGGCCGACGACCAGGTCGAAGGAGCGCTCGGCAGCGATCGCCACCAACGCTTCCGCGACCACGCCGCGCGCCCGCAGGCCACGCGCCAGACGCTCGGCGCGCATATCCAGTTCGGCATAGCTGAGATGCTCGTCGCCACATACCAGCGCAATCGCCTCAGGCGCCGACGCTACCTGATGCGCGAAGGCCGCCGCGACGCCGCCGCGCGGCAGCGCCTCGAGCGGTGCCTGCCAATCCCGCAGCGCCTCCTGGCGTTCCCCGGCGTCGAGCAGGGCGAGTTCGCCCAGCGCTGCCTGGGGGGTCTCGGCCATCCGCTGCAGCAGATGCAGCAGGTGACGGTCCAGTTCGGCGATGTCCGCTGCGTCGAAATCGCGCCGCGCATAGACGTACTGCAGGCTCAGGCGCTCACCCAGGGTGACACCCAGCGTCAGGGGGTAGTTGGTCTGCTCGTGGTTGCTTGGCGTGGAGAACTCCAGATCGGCGGGAGCCTGGCGCAGAGCCTCGGCCACGGGGAAGTTCTCGAACACCAGGATGCTATCGAACAGAGCCTCGCCGCCATGCCCGGCCCAGCGCTGGATGTCGTACAGAGGCGTATGCTCGTGTTCGCGCAGCGCCAGGTTGAGCGCCTGCATCCCCTGCAGGTAGTCCGCGACGCTCTGCTGTGGCTGCGGCGCGGCGATCACCGGCAGGGTATTGATAAACAGACCGATCTGCGCCTCGATGCCTGGCAGTTCCGCCGGCCGTCCGGCCACGGTGGCGCCGAAGGCTACCGTCTCCTGCCCGCAGTGCCGCTGCAGGAGCAGCGCCCAGGCCGCTTGCACCAAGGTGTTGAGCGTGACCTTCTGACCTTGGGCGAAGGACGCCAGTTGGCGGGTCGTCTGCGGATCCAGTTCGCGCAGATGCTCACCCTGGCCAGGCTGCTCCGTCCTCGCCTGGCGCGCCAGGCGTGTCGGCATCTCCAGGGAGGCCAGCCGATCGCGCCAGAAGAACTCGGTTGCCATCGCATCGCGGCCCTGCAACCAACCGATGTAGTCGCGGTAACGCCCAACGGTAGCGGCTACCTCCTGCCCCGCATAGCGCTGCAGTACCTCGGCGAGCAGTTGGGCGTTGCTCCAGCCATCCATCAGGATGTGGTGATAGGTATAGATGAGGTGCATCCGCCCATTCGCCAGCGGCACCAACACCAAGCGTTGCAACGGCGCCCTGGCCGGGTCGAAACCGGCTTCGCGCTCAGCCTCTGCCTGCCGTTGCGGATCACTGCCTGGCGGGGCCAGCCGCAGCTCCAGCGTCGCCTGCTCGAATACCACCTGCAACGGCTGAGGCCAGCCGTCCTTCCAGAGGAATCCGCTGCGCAGGATCTCATGGGCATCGAGGGTGGCCTGCCAGGCTGCGCGGAAGCGATCCGGGTCCAATCCGCCGATATCCATGCGCAACTGGTTGACATAGTCGCCTTCCGTTCCATGAAGACTGTGAAACAGCATGCCCTGCTGCATCGGCGACAACGGATAGATGTCCCGCACCGAATCAGGATCCAAGGACAATTCATCGAGCTGCGTCTGGGAAAGCCCGGCCAGCGGGAAGTCCGACGGCGTCACACCCCGATGCCGCGGGTCGAGACAATGCTCGATCAGCGCGTGCAGCTCCCGCGCGTAGTCATCGACCAGGCGCTGGACGGTCGCCTCGGCGAACATTTCCCGGCTGAAGCTCCAGTGCAGGCTCAGCTCGCCGCCGTAGACCTGGCCTTCGATGCTCAACCAGTTGGCCAGCGGGGCGCACGGATCCTGGGCGGCACCGGCGCTTTCCGTGGCCGGTACCAGCAGCGCCGCCCCATCGAACTGACGGTCGAACCGGCCCAGGTAATTGAAGGTGATCCGCGGCTGCGGCAGCGCGGCCAGGCGGGCCGCAGCCTCCTCTCCAGCCAGGTAGCGCAGCAGGCCGTAGCCGACGCCCTTGTCCGGCACGCCGCGCAGTTGCTCCTTGATCGCCTTCAGCGACTCGCCGAGGTCCGCGGCCGGGGTCAGGCGCACCGGGAACAGGCTGGTGAACCAGCCCACCGTGCGGCTCAGGTCGATGGCCTCGCCGAGGTCCTCGCGGCCGTGCCCTTCGAGCTGCACCAGCACGCTGGCGTCGCCGCTCCAGCGGCAGGTCGCGCGGGCCAGGGCGGTCAGCAGCAGGTCATTGACCTGGGTCCGGTAGGCCGCCGGGGCTTCCTGCAGCAACTGCCGGGTACGCTCGGCGTCCAGGGTCAGGACGAGCTTGCGCTCATGGCGGTTTTCCAGGGCGCCATGCGGGTTTTCGCATGGCAGCGCATGCGGAGCGTCGTGCAGTTGCGCCTGCCAGTAGTCGAGTTCGTCCAGGCGCGCGCCGGCCTGTTCGTGCAGGTGCCGGCTCCAGGTCTGGTAGGAACTGCTACGCGGCCCGAGATCGGCGTCGAGGTCGGCATAGAGACGCTGCAGGTCTTCCAGCAGGATGCGCCAGGACACCCCGTCCACCGCCAGGTGGTGGATGACCAGCAGCAGGCGCTGGCTGCCGTCGGCCATGTCCACCAGCAGCGCACGCAGCAGCGGCCCCTGTTCGAGGTCGAGGCTGCGCTGGGCTTCTTCGCAAAGCGCCAGCAACGCCTCCTCGGACCCCGCCTGCCGGCGCCACAGCGGCTCGCCGGCCTGCTCGGCGTAGGCCTGGTGCCAGGCGCCGCGCTCTTCGCGGAAACGCAGGCGCAGGGCATCGTGCTGCGCCTGCAGGCGTTCCAGGGCACGCCCCAGCCGGTCGCCGTCGAGCGGCTGGCGCGCCTGCAACAAGAGAGACTGGTTCCAGTGCTGGCGGTTGGGAATCGACTGCTCGAAGAACCAGCGCTGTACCGGCGCCAGCGCCACCTCGCCGCTTGCCGGCCCCTGTTCCGCCGTCGCCGCACCCGCCTTGGCCGCCAGGGCCAGGCTGCGGATGTTCTGGTGCTGGAACAGGTCGCGCGGGCTCAGTTGCAATCCGGCCTGGCGCGCACGGCTGACTACCTGGATCGAGACGATCGAGTCGCCGCCGAGGCTGAAGAAGTTGTCGTCCAGGCCGACCCGCTCGACGCCCAGCAGGTCCTGCCAGATTTCCGCCAGGGTTCGCTCCACTGCGTTGCGCGGTGCGCTGTAGCCTGCCTGCGCCACGCTTACTTCAGGCGCCGGTAGCGCCTTGCGATCCAGCTTGCCGTTCGGACTCAGC
>NZ_KV812650.1:0-378 GCF_001813485.1 Pseudomonas sp. HMSC067G02 | reverse complement strand
ACCGCGGCTGGGGCCAGGACACCATTCAAAACAATGACAGCAGCACCAACAAGGTCGATGCCATTGAGTTCGGTACCGGCATTCGCGCAGAGGACATCATCCTCAGCCGCAATAGCGATGACCTGATCCTGCTTCTCAAGGGCAGCACAGACCGCATCACCGTCAGCAGCTACTTCAGTCAAGATGCTACAGGCAACTCCCGGCTTGAGGAGGTCCGCTTTGTCAATGGCACGACTTGGAATATCGAGCAAATAAAGATCTTGGTACAACAGCAAGGTACGGCGGGAAATGACCGTCTATATGGTTACGCAGGATCCGATACCCTCAGCGGCGGCCTGGGCAACGACTCACTCTACGGCTATGCCGGCAATGACCTCC
>NZ_KV812649.1:0-38182 GCF_001813485.1 Pseudomonas sp. HMSC067G02 | reverse complement strand
TAGAAACTGGCGTCAACACTTATTTGAAACTTTTTAACCCAAAGGTCAGGAAGCCCAGAGGACGCCCCATTCCTCCTTTATAGGCTGGCTTGCCCCGCCCTCTCCTTCTGTTGCCTCATATAAGGAATGCGAGCCACGGCTCCGCCGCTTTCGACGAGTGTTCCATGCGCCTCATACATACCTCCGACTGGCACCTGGGTCAGACCCTGCACGGCCAGGACCGCGATCATGAGCACGCGCGCTTCCTCGACTGGCTGCTACGCCAGTTGGAAGAGCAGCGCGCCGATGTCCTGCTGATCGCGGGCGATATCTTCGACACGATCAATCCACCGCTCAAAGCCCAGGAGCGCCTCTACGACTTCATCGTCAGCGCCCATCGGCGGCTGCCGCGGCTGGAGATCGTGATGATCGCAGGCAACCACGACTCCGGCGCGCGCATCGAACTGCCCGCTCCGCTGATGAAACGACTGAACGCCCATGCCATTGGCCGGATCGGCTGGATAGACGAAAGCCTCGATAGCGATCGCCTGCTGCTGCCCCTGCACGACGCGGATGGCCAGGTCGCCGCCTGGTGCCTGGCCCTGCCCTTCCTGCGTCCCGCCGAAGTCACCGGAGGCGGGCTCGGCGACGATTACCTGGCCGGTATCCGCCAGGTGCACGAACGCCTGGTTGCCGCCGCGCAAGCCCGTCGCACGCCGGGACAGGCACTGGTCGCCGTCAGCCACGCACACATGGCCGGCGGCTCGGTTTCCGAAGACTCCGAGCGAAACCTGATCATCGGCAACGTCGAAGCGCTGCCCGCCAGCCTGTTTCCGGAGCAGATCGCCTACGTAGCCCTCGGTCATCTGCACAAGCCACAGAAAGTCGCCGGACAGGAGCGTATTCGCTATAGCGGCTCGCCGCTGCCGCTGTCCTTCGCCGAAGTGAACTATCGCCACCAGGTACTCCTCGTCACCCTGGAAGGTGAGCGCCTGAAGGATGTACAGAGTCTCCCGGTGCCACGCGCGGTGGAACTGTTGCGCATCGGCCCCGCGTCTCTTGGCGAGGTGCTCGATCGAATCGGCGAACTGGCCGAGGCCGACCTGCTGAACGAACAGCGGCCCTGGCTGGAAGTCCGCGTCATGCTGGATCAGCCGCAACCGGACCTGCGCCAGCAGGTCGAGAGCGCCCTGCTGGGCAAGGCTTGCCGTCTGGTGCGCATCGCCAGCGAATACCAGCGCCGCGACGAAGAACAGGCGCCGCTGCTTGGGCTCGACCAACTCAACCCCCAGGAACTGTTCAGCCGCGCCTGGGAAAGCGCCTATGGCTCCGGCCCGGATACGCAGGCGCTGGATGACTTCGCCAGCCTGCTGCAAAGCGTCGAACTGGCCACCGACGAGCCCCCGGGGAAATAAGCCGTTCCATGAAGATTCTCGCCATCCGTCTGAAGAACCTTGCCTCCCTCGCTGGCGAGCAGGAAATCGACTTCACCCGCGAACCGCTGTCCAGCGCCGGCCTGTTCGCCATCACCGGTCCGACCGGCGCCGGCAAGAGCACCGTGCTGGACGCCCTGTGCCTGGCCCTGTTCGGCAGCACGCCGCGGCTGGAAAGCACTTCGGCCAGCAGCAAGGTTCCCGATGGCCGGAACGAGCTGTCCAGCAACGACGAACGCAACCTGCTGCGCCGCGGTTGCGCCAGCGGCTACGCCGAAGTGGATTTCGTCGGCATCGACGGCCACCGCTATCGCGCCCGCTGGGAAACCCGGCGCTCCCGGGACAAGGCGGACGGCGCCTTGCAAAAGAGCCAGCAGAGCCTCCAGGACCTGGAGACCCAACAAATGCTGGCAGCGAACAAGAAGAGCGAGTTCCGCGAACAGCTGGAGCAGAAGCTCGGCCTCAATTTCGCCCAGTTCACTCGCGCCGTGCTGCTGGCCCAGAGCGAATTCAGCGCCTTCCTCAAGGCCAGCGACAACGACCGCGGCGCATTGCTGGAGAAACTCACCGACACCGGCCTGTACAGCCAATTGAGCAAAGCCGCCTATCAGCGCGCCAGCCAGGCCGACGAGCAGCGCAAGCAACTCGAGCAACGCCTGGAAGGCAGCCTGCCCCTGGCCGAGCAGGCCCGGGCCGGGCTCGAGGCGGCGCTGGAATCCCACGTCCAGGCGCGTCTCCAGGAGCAACAGGCCCTGCAGCGCCTGGAAGGCCAGCAACAATGGTTCACCGAGGAGCAGCGGCTGCTGCAATCCTGCGAGCACGCACAAGGCCAACTGGCCGAGGCCAGGCAGGCCTGGGACGCCCTGGCGACGGAGCGGGAAACCCTGCAATGGCTGGAGCGCCTGGCTCCGGTTCGCGGACTGATCGAACGCCTGAAGCAACTCGAGCAGGAACTCCGGCACTCCGAGCAGCAGCAGCGGCAACGCACCGAGCAGCAAGCCGCGGGCGCCGAGCGCTTGCAAGGGTTGCAGGCCCGCGTGCAGGAGGCGCGCGAGCGCCAGGCCCAGGCCGACGACCATCTGCGTCAGGCCCAGGCGCCGTTGCGCGAGGCTTTCCAGCTGGAGAGCGAGGCCAGGCGCCTGGAGCGAACGCTGGCCGAGCGACAGGAACTCCATCGGCAATCGAACCAGCGCCACGCCCAGCAAAGCGACGCCGCTCGGCAACTGGATATGGAGCAGCAGCGCCATGTCGCGGAACAGGCGCAACTGCAGGCGGCATTGCGCGACAACCAGGCTCTCGCCGCGCTCGGCGACGCCTGGGCGACCCACCAGGGCCAGCTCGCCGCCTTCGTGCAACGTCGCCAGCGCGCGCTCGAAAGCCAGGCGCAGCTCCCCGAGCTGGAAAAATCCCTGGCCCAGGCCGGGGAACCGCTCGAACGCTTGCAGGCGCAATGGACCGCCCTCCATGGCAGCGAGCCGGACGACCTGGCGGCACGCCTGGACGAATTGCGCCGGCAGACCGATAGCCTGGAACGACAACAAGCGCTCCACAAGGAATGGCAACAGGCCCTCGACCAACGCACCGGCCTGGCTCGACGCCTGGGCGAACTCGACCAGCGTATGGTCGAGCAGGAGCAGGCATTGCTCGACCTGAAACGACAAGGCAGCCAATGCGCCGAGCAGGTGAAGGCGGCGGAGCAGGCCCTGCAGGTCACCCGCGAGTTGCTCCAGCGCCAGCGTCTGGCCCGCAGCGCCAGCGTCGAGCAACTGCGCGCCGGCCTGGTGGACGGCGAGGCCTGTCCGGTCTGCGGCAGCCAGGAGCATCCCTATCACCAGTCCGAGCAACTGCTCGCCGCGCTCGGTGAACACGACGACCAGGAGCAGGTCCGCGCCGAGCAGGCCCTCGAGCGGCTGCGACAGACCCTGGTCGGTCTGCGCGAGGGCTATTCCAGCCAGCGGGAAAGACTCAACCAGCGTCGCCAGGAGCAGCAGGAACTGACCGGCCAACTGGCCGCGCTCGATCGGCAACTGGAGCAATGGACGCTGCCGGAAGAACTGCGACTCCTGCAGCCATCCGCGCAGTTGGAGTGGCTGGCACAACGCCTGGACGAACTGGCTGGGCAGCGCCAGCAGTGCCAACGAGACTTCGACCGGCTGATCGCCCGCCAGCGCCAGACCCAGCAATTGCAGCAGGAACTGCGGGCCGCCGAGACGATCCTGCAACAGCGCCAGCAGGCGCTGACGGAACAACGGCAGCGCTACGAACATTTGCAGCAGCAGGTCGAGGAGGACAGCCAGCAATTGCGTCCATTGCTCTCCGACGAGCACTGGCAGCGCTGGCAGGCAGATCCGCTGCGGACTTTCCAGGCCCTCGGCGAGTCCATCGAGCAACGCCGGCAGCAACAGGCGCGGCTTCAGCAGGTCGAACAGCGTCTGCAGGAGCTCAAGCAGCGCTGCGATGAATCGAGCTGGCAACTGAAGCAAAGCGACGAGCAACGCAACGAAGCCCGCCAGGCAGAGGAAAGGGCCCAGGCGGAACTCGCCGAGCTGAACGGACGCCTCGGCGCTCACCTGGGCCAGCACGCCTGCGCCCAGGACTGGCAGCTATCGCTGGAGCACGCCGCGCAAGCGGCGCAGAGCGCCGTCGAGACGCTCCAGGCGCCCCTGGATTCGCTGCGCGAGGAACAACTGCGACTCGCCGAAGCCCTGGAACACCTGCAGCAGCAACGGCAGCGCCAACAGGATGAGTTCCAGCGCCTTCAGGCCGACTGGCAGGCCTGGCGCGAACGCCAGGACAACCTCGACGACAGCCGCCTCGACGCCCTGCTCGGCCTTTCCGAGGAACAGGCGACGCAATGGCGGGAGCAATTGCAGCGACTGCAAGAGGAGATCACCCGCCAGCAGACACTGGAAGCAGAGCGCCAGGCGCAACTGCTCCAGCATCGCCGGCAGCGGCCGGAAACCGACCGCGAGGCGCTGGAAGACAACCTGCGGCAACAGCGCGAACGCCTGGCCACCAGCGAACAGGCCTACCTGGATACCTACAGCCAGTTGCAGGCCGACAACCAGCGCCGCGAGCAGAGCCAGGCGCTGCTTGCCGAACTGGAGCGAGCCCGCGCCGAGTTCCGTAGATGGGGCCGCCTGAACGAACTGATCGGTTCGTCCAGCGGCGACAAGTTCCGCCGCATCGCCCAGGGCTACAACCTCGACCTGCTGGTGCAGCACAGCAACGTGCAGTTGCGCCAGTTGGCGCGGCGCTACCGCCTGCAGCGCGGCGGCAGCGAACTGGGCCTACTGGTGGTGGACAACGAGATGGGCGACGAACTGCGCTCGGTGTATTCGCTCTCCGGCGGCGAGACCTTCCTGATTTCCCTGGCCCTGGCGCTCGGCCTGGCCTCGATGGCATCGAGCAAGCTGCGCATCGAGTCGCTGTTCATCGACGAAGGCTTCGGCAGCCTCGACCCGGAATCCCTGCAACTGGCGATGGATGCCCTGGACAACCTGCAGGCCCAGGGGCGCAAGGTGGCGGTGATTTCCCACGTCCAGGAAATGCACGAACGGATCCCGGTCCAGGTGCGGGTCCAGCGCGAGGGCAACGGCATGAGCAGCCTGAAGGTGGTCGGCTGAGCCGACCGCCCAGGCGGCACGTCAGAACGGCAGCTCGGTCTGTTCACCCGGAGCATGCGGCGGCTGCTCTTCCCTTTCCGGCCGCAGATGCAGCATCAGCCCGCTGAGCCGGCGCACCTTGCGCCGCACTGCTTCCTCGAACACCCCGGGCAGGCTTTCCACCAGGCTGAACCAGTCGCGGGCGCGGGTGATACCGGTGTACACCAGCTCCTTGGTCAGCACCGGGTTCAGCGCGTCCGGCAGGACCAGCGCGGTATGGGCGAACTCCGAACCCTGCGACTTGTGCACGGTCATGGCGAACACGGTGTCCACCTCGACCAGGCGGCTCGGCAGGACGAAGCGCACGCCGCCGCTACCGTCGTTGCGCGGGAAGGCCACGCGCAGCGCGAAGCGCAGGCTGCCGTCGTCGTTGCGCTCGGGCAGGCGCAGGGCGATGCCGATATCGCCGTTCATCAGCCCCAGGCTGTAGTCGTTGCGCGTCACCAGTACCGGCCGCCCCTCGTACCAGCCGTGATCGGCCTCGATCAGGCCAAGGCGCAGCAGTTCCGCCGCCACCCGCTGGTTCAGTCCTTCCACGCCCCATGGGCCGCGGCGCAGCGCGCAGAGCAGGCGGAAGGCGTCGAAAGCCGTCAGTACCGACTGCGCCCAGCGCTCCCAGGCGCCATCCTCCAGCGCCAGTCCGGCGGCCGGGCGGCCCTCGGCCAGGCGTTGCAGGTAGTGCCGGTAGCCGTACGGCGTGCCCGGCGCCTGCGGATGACCGTCGACGAACAGCCGGGCGAAGGCTGCATCGCGCTCCCCGCGCAGGCGCAGGTCGAAGAGGTCGGCGGGCGGACTGTCCAGCAGCGCGCGCGCGTCATCGGCCTGTTGCCGGTTGACCAGCCGCGCCAGGCGCCCGATCCCGCTGCTCGCGCCGAAGCGCCGGGAATGCCGCAGCATGACGGTCTGTTGCGCCAGCGGATGCGCCTGCGCCGAACCTTCGCGCAAGCCCTGCCAGGTTTCGCCGCTGACCCGCTGCAACCAGGCGCGGGTCTCGGCGCTGTACCAGCCCTCCTCGGCATCCCGGCAGAGATCGCCGAGCACCGCGCCGGCCTCTACCGAGGCCAACTGGTCCTTGTCGCCGAGCAGGATCAGGCGCGCCTGCGGCGGTAGCGCATCGAGCAGGCTGGCCATCATTTCCAGGTCGATCATCGAGGCCTCGTCCACCACCAGCACGTCCAGCGCCAAAGGGTTGTCCCGGTGGTGGCGGAAGTGCCGGGTATCCGGACGGCTGCCGAGCAGACGGTGCAGGGTAGTGACCTCGGCGGGGATCGCCTGCAACACGTCTTCCGCCAGCGGCAGGGCCCGGACCTGCTGGCCGATGGATTCGGAGAGACGCGCCGCGGCCTTGCCGGTGGGCGCCGCGAGGCGGATGCGCAGCGGCTGGCCGGCGGCTACCGCCGGTGCCTGGAGCAGACCGAGCAGGCGCACCACGGTGGTGGTCTTGCCGGTACCGGGACCGCCGGTGATCAGGCTGAAATAGCCGCGGGCCGCCAGGGCACAGGCCAGCTTCTGCCAGTCGGTGACGCGCTGGCCGTCTTCCGTCGGCGCCTGCGCGAACAGCGCGGCCAGGCGCGGCGCCAGGTCTGCGGCCAGGGGCGCCTGCCGACCCAGGCGCTCGCGCAGGGCCAGGGCGATCTCCAGCTCGTGCCGCCAATAACGACGCAGGTAGAGACGCTGAGCGCAAAGCACCAGCGGCGAGGTCGCCGTCTCGCTCGGCTCGGGATCGCCTGGGCGCTCGTCGACCACCTCCACCAGCGATGACGCCGCCAGGGCCTCGCGCCAGGCGTCGAGGCGCACGCCGCGCAGCAGTTGCGACGGCAGCAGCACATCGCGGCCTTCGTCGCCTTCCGGCGGCAGCGACAGTGCCGCGTCAGGCGCACCGAGGGTCGCCTCCAGGTCCAGGCAGACGTGCCCGTGGCCCAGTTGGTGGCTGGTCAGCGCCGCCGCCAGCAGCACCCGGGGATCGGCCTGCGGCTGCAACTCGACGAGGAAGGCGACGAACGCCCGGTCCAGCGCCCGTAGCCAGCCGCGCGCCACCCACAGGTCGAGCTGGCGCAGCAGGTCGTGGCGTACCGCCAGCGGTTGCGCTACCTGGTCGTCGCGGCCATCGCGGACTTCGCCGGCCAGTTGCTTGAGGGTCGGATTCATCGCTCGGCTCCCGGCTGGCCGCTGAACAGCGCGTCCAGGCGTTCGATCAGTTCCCGCGGCGGGCGCTCGAAGTGCAGGCCCTGGGTCGCCGCGCGGGCGCCGCGAAGGAACAGATACACGGCGCCGCCCATGTGGCGGTCGTAGTCGTAGTCGGGCAGGCGCGCCTTCAACTGCCGGTGCAGGGCCAGCAGGTACAACACGTACTGCAGGTCATAACGGTTCTCCAGCACCGCGGCGGTCATCGCTTCCGGGCTGTAGGCGCCGTCGTCGGCGCCCAGCCAGTTGGACTTGTAGTCGGCCACGTAGAAACGCCCCTGGTGCTCGAAGACCAGGTCGACGAAGCCCTTGAACATGCCGTTCAGCAGGGACGGCGCCAGCGCCGGACGCGCCGCGCCGCCGAGGGTATGGCGCCGGACCAGGGCGTCGATCGCCTCGGCCTGGACCTGGTGGGTGGCGAACCAGAACTCCATTTCCACCTGGTAGGCGACCAGCCCGGCCAGGCTGGTTTCGCCACCGGGCCAGCGCAGCGGTTCGGCGAGATACTGTTCCAGCCACAGGTCGAGCGGTTCGGCCCAGTCCTTCCAGCCCCGCAGGTCGCAGCGTCGCGCGACCAGTTCGCGGCGCCGCTGGGCATCGGCGCGCGCCACATCGAAGCCTTCGCGGCCGGCCCATTCGAGCAGCCCGTGGAGGAAGGTGCCGGGAGCCGGTCCGCGCGGGAAGCGATGCAGGTCGTCGCGCATCTCGCTGGCGTGCGCGACCGGCGGCTGTTCGGCGGAGCGGCCTTCTTCGTGGAAGGTGGCTTCCTCGGCGCTGATCGGCTCCTGCGATTCGTCGCTCTCCAACGCCTCGTCATCGTCCAGCCCGGCGGAGGCCTGCAATTGCAGGCCGGAATAGCTGGCGACCCACCACTTCTCGCGGCTGCTGCGGCGGGTTTCGCGGGCCTGCCCAAGGCCCTGGCCGCGCCCTGCGACATAGCGTTCGGCGTCCGCCTCGGGGGCCGGCTCGACGACGATCTCCCGGCACTCGCCGCGCAGCGCGGCGAGGCATTGTCCGAGGCCATCGCTGCCGATGGTCGCGCCGCCGGCAAGCAGGTAGCCCAGGGCCCCCTTGTGCAACTCCGGCGACTTGCTGTTGCTCGCCACCAGCGGCGCGATGCCCAGCCACACCGAATGGCGGGCGCGGGTCAGGGCCACGTAGAGCAGGCGCATGTCTTCGCCGAGGCGCTCGTCGTTGGCCTGCTCGTAGGCCCGCGCAGCCTGCTCCTTGCGCCGCGCCAGCTCGATGACCCGCCCTGCAGCGCCATCCTCGTGGAAACTCGCCGGCGCGCCGCTGTTGCCGTCCAGCTCCCTCCAGCTGCAGATGAAGGGCAGCAGCACCAAGGGGTATTCCAGCCCCTTGGACTTGTGGATGGTCACCACCTTGATCAGGTCGGCGTCGCTTTCCAGGCGGAGGATCTCTTCGCTCCCCGGACTCTGCACCTGCTCGGCCAGATGGCGGATCAGCGCGTGCTCGCCGTCCAGCTCCACCGCCGCGCGCTGCAGCCACTCGGCCAGGTGCAGCAAGTTGGTCAGGCTGCGCTCGCCATCGGCGTGCCGCAGCAGGCGCGCCGGCAGTTCGAAGTCGGCGAGCAGGCGCCGCAGCATCGGCAATACGCCCTGGGCCTGCCAGGACCGGCGATAGTCGCGGAAGCGCAGGACCATCCGTTCCCAGAACAGTTCGTCCTGGTTCAATCGTTCCAGGGTCGCCCAGTCCAGGTGCAGGCTGCGGGTAGCCAGGGCGACCCGCAGCAGCGCATCGGCACCGGGGTCGGCGCAGGCGCGCAGCCAGTGCAGCAGGTCGGCGGCTTCCTGGCTGTCGAACACCGAGTCGCGGTCGGACAGGTAGACGCTGGCCAGTCGTCGCGCCGCCAACGCGCTGCGGATCGCCTCGGCCTCGGCGCGACCGCGGACGAGGATGGCGATATCCGCCGGGCGCAACGCCCGCCAGCCGCCCTGCTCGTCGGCGAAGCCGGCGCGGCCCAGGTCGGCCAGGCTCAGCCAGCGGCGGATGGCGCTGGCGCTGCGCTCGGCCATTTCCTGGCGATACGCCGCGGAGCCGAGCACGCCGGCTTCGGCGTCAAGGTTCCAGAACGTCATCGCCGGCGCCTCGGCACCGTCGATCAACAAACGTTCGGCGCGCCCCTGGGCGTCCACCGCATGGAACGGCACCGGGTTTTCCAGCCCCTCGCGGGCGAAACGGAAGGCGCCGCGCGGATGCTCTTCGGCGAAGGCGAAGCAGCGGTTGGCGGCCGCCACCATGGCGGCGGTCGAGCGGAAGTTCTTGCCGAGGGTGTAATGCCGCCCGCGAGTAGCCTCGCGGGCGCGCAGGTAGGTATGGATGTCGGCACCGCGGAAGGCGTAGATCGCCTGCTTGGGGTCGCCGATCATGAACAGGCCGGTTTCCCGCGCCTGGGGCTCGTCGGGATCGGCGGCGATCCGGTAGATGCGCTCGAAGATCCGGTACTGCACCGGGTCGGTATCCTGGAACTCGTCGATCAGCGCCACCGGGAACTGCTCGCGGATCAATTGCGCCAGGCGCTCGCCACCAGGCCCCTGCAAGGCGCGGTCGAGGCGGCTGAGCAGGTCGTCGAAGCCGATCTCGGCACGCCGCTGCTTCTCGACCTCCAGTTCGCGCCCGACTTCGCCCAACGCGTGCAACAACAGGTGGGGAGCGAGATCGGGACGCTCTTCCTGATGCGCGGCCCAGGCGTCGATGGCCCTTAGCGCGGCATGCTCGGGCGCTACGCGCTTGGCGGTGAGCTTGATCCGGGTCTGGCCGAACTTGCCGAGGTTGGCCGGCTGCTCGCCGCCCTCGCTCCAGTCCGCCAACGCTTGCAGCCAGGCGTCGAAGGTCTCGTCGCTGTCCTTGCCGCGATAGCTGTTGCCGTTCAGGTAGGGACGCAGGTCGCGCAGCAGCGCTTCCAGTTCGACGCGCGCTACGCGCCAGGCGGCGCGGGCCTGCGCGTCCAGTTGGTCGAGCTGGCGATACCAGTCGCCGCCCTGCTCCAGCAAGGCTGCCAGCGACTCGGGCGCACTCAGCGCCTGGTCGGCGTAGCGGAAGTCGGCGTCCTGCCGCGCCAGCAGCGGCTGCAAGGCCTTGCCCAGCGCCTCCGGCCCGCTGTAGCAACTGGCCACGGCTTGCGCCGCCGGAGCCGTCAGGCCGTAGAAGTTGCGCCGCCAGTAGTCCCGCACCACTTCGGCGAGCAATTCGCTCTGGTCGGTCTCCAGGTTCTGGGTGAACAGGCTGCCGCTGTCGAAGGCGTGCTCGCGCAGCATCCGGTAGCACCAACTGTGGATGGTCGATACCGCGGCCTCGTCCATCCACTCCGCGGCCAGGCGCAGCAGGCGCGCGCAGCCCGGCCAGCGCTCGGTGGGATACTGCTGGCGCAACGCGACCAGCAGGCCGTCGTGGCGCTCCTGCGGCTCGGCGAAACAACGCGCCGCTTCGCCCAGGCGGCTGCGGATACGCTCGCGGAGTTCCTGGGTCGCCGCATCGGTGAAGGTCACCACGAGGATTTCCGGCGGGCTCAGCGGCCGGCCGAAAGCGCTCTCGCCGCCATGGTCGAGGACCAGGCGTACGTATAGCAGGGCGATGGTGAACGTCTTGCCGGTACCGGCGCTGGCCTCGATCAGGCGGCTGCCGTGCAACGGGAAATCCAGCGGATCGAGGGCCACGGGCATCTGCTGCTGGCTCATGCCTGCTCCTCCGCGCCACGCCCCAGGGCAGCCAGCAGCGGCGCGTAGAGCTGCTCGGCCCAGTGCGCGAACTCACCGCTGGCGAGCAGCCGGTCGAAGTCCGGATAGACCCGAGCCAGCGCCGGCGAGGCGTCCACCTCGCCCCCCATGCCGAACCCTCCCTCGTAGCGCTTGCGCGCCTCGCGCATGGCTTTCTCGGGCTCTGCGGCGCCACCACTGACGAGCCAGGCGAAAGCGGTCCGGCAGGCCAGCGGCAACGGCTGGCGCATGCCCTGGCGCCAGGCGTCGATCAACTGGTCGAGGTACTCGCCGGCGCGCTCGCTCGGCAACGGCGGAATCTCCAGGGTGCCGGTCTGGCTCACCAGCACGCTGCTCACCGGCTGGCCGAGACGTTGCAGGGCGAGGTGCTGCAACCAGTGGCGTACCAGGCTGTGCCACTTGAAGCTGCGCCCCTCATGGAGCTTGCCGCTGAGCAATTGCAGGCGCGCCAGGCGCCCGGAAGCGTCGCGACGCAAGCCGCCGAGCCAGTCCTCCAGCTCCAGCCCGGACGAATGGCGATGGCGCAACTCCTGCTGCTGCTCCACCGCCTCCGGCCAGCGCTCGATTTCCTGGCGGTAGCGCCAGAGCAGGTCGGGCAGCGGTTGCAGCAAATGGCGCGCGGAGAACTCGCCGAACGCCGCCAGCGGCAGGCGACCCTGTCGCCGCAGTCGCTCGACCTGGGCCTGCAACTGCGCCGGCAGGCCCTCGGCATCCCAGTCCCGCTCGACCCAGCGCTTCATGCGTTCGGTCAGCTCGAATTGCAGCTTCCAGTTGTCCAGCGCGTCCAGTTCGAAAGGCTCTTCGTCGTTGCCGGTCAATTGCTCGTCGTCGAAACGCACCTTGAGCCGCTGCTGGAAGAACGCATTCACCGGGTTGGCGAGGAACTCCGCCAGCGCTCGCAGCCCCAGCGCGCCCTCCAGCTCCAGCGGCGCCAGGGGCGCTTCGGCGTCGGGAGCGCCGATCTCGTCCTCGCGATGGACCTCGCGCCACTCGCGGGCGTAGGTGAACAGGCCATCGACGCCCTGCTCCGGCGCATCGTGAAAATACCGGCGGCTGAACGGCTGCAGCGGATGCTCCTGGGTCAGGGCACGCAGCAGCGCCTCGCCGTCGCCGTCCGAGTCCAGGCGCCAGCCGGCCGCCAGGTGATCGCGCAACTGGCCGATCAGCACCGAGGGCGGCCGCTCGCCATTGTCGCGGATACTCCGCCCCACCCAGCTCACGTAGAGTTGCTCGCGCGCCGAGAGCAGCGCCTCGAGCAGCAGGTAGCGGTCGTCCTCGCGCCGCGAGCGGTCGCCGGGGCGGTAGTCGTTGCGCATCAGGTCGAAATCCAGCGGCGACTGCTGGCGGGGGTAGTCGCCATCGTTCATGCCAAGCAGGCAGACCAGCCGGAACGGGATCGCGCGCATCGGCATCAACGTGCAGAAACTCACCGCGCCAGCCAGGAAGCGCTGGTTCAGGCCGCCCTGGTCCAGGCCGCCGAGCCAGGCCTCGCGTATCACGCTGATCGGCAGCGGCTCGGCGAAGGCCGCACAGGCGCAGTGTTCCTGCCAGCGCTCGAGCAGTTGCAGGAGCTGGGTGAGGAGCAGTTCGTCGCGCTCGTCGTGGGCCTCGAAGAACACCGTGAGCAGGGCCTGCAGGCGCTCGCCCCACTGCGCCGGGGTGGCCGGTTCGGCCAGCTCCGCGTAGGCCACCTCGAGGCGCTCCAGCAGCACAGCCAGCGGGCCTGCCAGGGCGGCGTCCAGGCCACCGACCTCATCGTAGGGCTGGATGCCTTGCAGGGCCGCGCCTTCGCCGACCGCGTAGCCGAGCAGCATGCGCCGCAGACCGAAGCGCCAACTGTTGCCCTCCAGTCCCGCTGGCAGGCCGAGACGCTCGCGCTGCGCGGCATCCAGCCCCCAGCGCACGCCGGCGCCTTCGATCCAGCGGTGCAGGGTCGCCAGGTCGGCCTCGTCGACGCCGAAACGCCGGCGCAATGCCGGGACGTCCAGCAGGTCGAGGATCTCGCTCACGGCGAAACGGCTGTCGGGCAGTTTCAGCAGGTGCTCCAGGGCGATCAGCAGCGGCTCGCGACCGCGCTGTCCCTGGTCGGCCAGGGTATAGGGAATGAAGCGCTGGTCGTCGCGCGGCACCTGGCCGAACACCGCCTCGATGTGCGGCGCGTAGGCGTTGATGTCGGGGACCATGACGATCACGTCGCGCGGCTTCAGGCTCGGATCGGCGTTGAAGCGGGCGAGCAACTGGTCGTGGAGGATCTCCACTTCGCGCTGCGCGCTGTGGGCCACATGGAAGCGGATCGAGGCGTCGCTCCGCGGCGCCACCGGCGGCCAGTGCTCGCGGGTTTCCGCCAACGGGCGCAGTTCGAGGATATCGTCCTGCAACTGGCCGAGCAGCCCGTGCGGGGCCTCCTCGCTGAACAGGTCGATGCGCCCGCCGTTGACCTCGCCGAACAGGTTCCGATAGCTGTCCGGGTCGTCGTAGCTGTCGAGCAGGTTGATGTAGTCGCGGCCCTGCTTGCCCCAGGCCGCCAGCAACGGCTGGGCATGCTGATGCTGGCGGTCCTCGTCGAGGTCGGCGGGGACGCCGGCGCGGCGCTGCTGGCGGCGGTACTCGTGGCGCAACAGGTCCTTGTCGGCGACGATGTCGGCCCAGTGGTGGCGACAGGGGTTGTGCACGCAGAGCAGCACCTGGCTGAACCTGGCCAGGGCGGCCAGCGCCTCGAGGGTCTGCGCCGGCATCGAGGAAATCCCGAACACCACTACTCGTCGCGGCAACGCGCGCGGCGCCGCGCTGGCGAAGCGCAGCGCCTCGATGAAGCGCCGGTGCACGCCGGAGCGGCTGCGGGCCAGGCTATCGGCACCGACGTCGGCGAGCAGCGCGCGCCACAATTCGGCCTGCCAGCGCTCGTCGGCACCGAGCGGGCGCGCCTGCCCGTTCGCCGTGCGCAACTGGTCGCGGCCCTGGCTCCAATCGTCGAGCCAGTCGCCGCGATAGACCTGGTACTGGTCGAACAGGTCGGCCAGGCGCTCGGCCAGTT
Organism: Pseudomonas sp. HMSC067G02; assembly: GCF_001813485.1. Lineage (NCBI taxonomy): Bacteria > Pseudomonadati > Pseudomonadota > Gammaproteobacteria > Pseudomonadales > Pseudomonadaceae > Pseudomonas > Pseudomonas sp. HMSC067G02. The sequence goes on along the minus strand of NZ_KV812649.1, from coordinate 24,150 downwards.
GATGACGCTTGCGCAGGTCGGCATCGTCGGCGAGGAAACGTTGCAGGGTGCGGAACTCGGGACGCTCCAGCAATCCGGGAAGCAGACGCATCAGGCGCCAGGTCAGCGGCGCCTTGTCCAGTTCGGAAACCTCGGGAATGCTTTCGCGGCCCAGCACCGCGCGATAGGCCTGCCAGAGGAACTGCGCCGGCAACTGCACCTCCAGCGCCGCGGCGATGCCGCCACCGCCGCCACCGTCCTCGCGGGGATCTTCGGCCAATGCCAGCTTCAACCATTGGGCGATGCCGTTGCTGTGCACCAGGACCCGCTCGCTTTCCAGCGGCGCCAGCGGATAGCGGCGCATCCAGGAAACGGCGAGGTCGCGCAGGTCGTCCAGGCGATTGCCGTGGACGATCATGAATCCGGGCGTGAGGGCGGTGGTTCCCAAGGGTTCTGGCATCGGTACGGCTATTCCTGGCGCAAGGCTCTGGCGAAAGAGGTCAGGATCGGGCGGCGACGAAGCGTCGTTCCAGTTCGAGGCTGTCGGCCATGCGGAAATCGCTCCAGCGCTCGCTCAGGCCGAGATGGCTGTCCGCCTGGCAATCCGGGGCACTGGCGCAACGGCGGGTGAAGGTGTTGACCACCTCGACCATCTCCTCGCGCTCGGCGCCGACCAGCAGCGCCGCGTGCGCCAGCACCACCGGCCGGCCGGCGCCGTTGCGCCGCCAGCGTTGTGCGGTCCCGGCGAGCTTGCGCCCATCCAGGGTGACATTGTAGCGGCCGTCGCAGAAGGAACCGGCCACGGCGCCCACGCCGGCGTCCAGGCCGCGCTCGCGGAGCCAGTCGCAGATCGGCTGGCACAGCCGCAGGTAGGCGGTTTCGATACGGGTCTGCTCGTTGTCGCCGGGCCCCAGCGCATAGGACAGGGCGATGTTCAGCACGCCCGGCGATTGCGGCACCGGCTCGCCGCCGGTATCGCGCAGCAGCACCGGCCAGCCGCGTTCGGCGACCGCTGCGCTGGCCGGCGCGAACCCTTCCAGGCGCTCCATCCGGCGCGGCATGACCAGCGCCCGATCGCACGGCTGCCAGAGCAACAGGCCATGCTCGCGGGCACCGCCACACACCTCGTCGAGCAGGGCGCGCTCGGCGTCCAGCCCATCCTGCACGGAAAACACTTCGACCACGATTCTTCCTCTTCCAGGCTGGCACGGCTCGGCTCCCGCGCGGGGAGCGCTGCTTATGATAGCCAGTGGCGGCGCCTCCGTGCGCCGTAATCGCGAGGAAGTTGCCGGGAAATCAGCAGGTTGCCGAGCGCAGGCGGGCCGGGCGGCGCTGCCAGAACTCGGCCAGCAGGACCCCGGCCAGGGTCAGCGCGCCGCCGACCAGGTGATGGACGGTCAGGCGCTCGCCGAGCACCAGGGTGGCGATGCAGGCGGTGATGATCGGCAGCAGGTTGAAGAACAGCGCCATCCGGCTCGGCCCGAGACGGGCGACACCGTGCATCCAGGCCAGCGCGGCGACGATCGAGGCGAACAGCGCGGCGTACAGCACCAGCGGCAGGTTGGCGGCGTTCAGGCCGGTGCGCGGCGACAGCAGGTACAGCGGCAGCAGGGCGAGGATCGCCACCAGCACCTGCAGGTAGAGCAGTTGCATGGCCGGCAGCTTCAGGCTCCATTTCTTCAGCAGCACGCTGTACACCGCATAGGCCAGGGTGGCGACGATCATCATCGCGTCGCCGAGGTTCACTCCATGCTCCAGCAAAGCGCCGAGATGGCCCTGGGAGATCACCAGCACCACGCCGGCCAGCGACACCAGCGCGCCGAGCAGCGCCCCGGCGTTCAGCCGGTGGGCCAGGATGCTGCTGGCCAGGCCCAGCGACATCAGGGGCATCAGCGACAGGATGATGCCCATGTTGGTGGCGCTGGTCAGCGCCGCCGCGTAGTAGGCCAGGCTCTGGTAGACGGCCATGCCGAGCAGGCCGAGGACCACGAACTTGCCGAGGTTGGCGAGGATGTAGCGGCGGTTGCGCAGCACCGGGCCGAGCATGAAGGGCGTCAGCGCCAGGCCGACCAGCAGCCAGCGGAAGAAACCGATCTCGGCGGGCTGGATGATCCCCACGGCGAGCTTGTTGACGACGGTGTTGCCGGCCCAGATGAACACCGCCAGCAGGGGAAACAGGTATTGCATGAGGGTTCCGCACTATGAAAAAGGAATATGCGGCCATTCTGAGCCAGTCCGAATACAGACGTATAATGAATTCCAGACAAACCACCCGTAGGTTCGGACATGTCGACCACCACCCTGCTGCGCCTTCCCGATCTCCAGGGGCAGTCTTTCGACGTCTATTTCCGCTATGACGAGTTCGGCGCCGACACCCATTCGCCGCCGCACACCCACGCCTGGGGCCAGCTCAACTATGCAGCCCATGGCGTGATGCAGCTGGAGATCGACGGCCAGCGCTTCCTCTCGCCTCCGCAATACGCGGTATGGATACCACCGGAGCGGGTGCACAGCTGCTACAACAGCCAGGCCATCGTCTACCGCTCGCTGTACCTCTCCACCGAGCTGTCACGACGCCTGCCGGCGACACCCTGCACCCTGGCGATCAGCGCGATCCTCAAGGCGATCCTCTCGGACTTCGCCGAGCGCGGGGTCAACCTGCCGACCTCGGCGCAGGACCTGCGCCTGGCCCGGGTCGTCATGGACCAGCTGGAATGCGCCCAGCCCCACGACGACTACCTGCCCTACGGCCGTACCCCGGCGCTGCGCGAGGTGCTCGACGCACTGCAGGCCGAGCCGGGCGACAACCGCTCGCTGGCGCAATGGGCGCAGCAGGTGCACAGCACCGAGCGAACCCTGGCCCGACACTGCCAGCGCGAACTGGGCATGACCTTCGGCGAATGGCGCCAACGCCTGCGCTTCCTCGCGGCCATCGAGGCGCTGGAAGCCGGCAGGGGGATCCAGCAAATCGCCTTCGACCTCGGCTACAGCAGCCCCTCGGCGTTCATCTCGATGTTCCGCCGGCTGGCCGGCACCACGCCGGAACAATACCGCCTGGCCAGCCGCGCCCAGGACATGCCGATGCTGTAACCCGCCGTGCATGCGTTGCGGCTATGCTCGCAGCAGCCGCCATCCGGAGTTCGCATGCCAACCGCCAGCCGCCATCCCGACACTGCCCTCGCGGTGTTCCTCGCCTTTCTCAAGCTGGGCTGCAGCGCCTTCGGCGGGCCCATCGCCCACCTCGGCTATTTCCGCGACGAGTTCGTCCGCCGCCGCGGCTGGCTGAGCGAAAGCAGCTACGCCGACCTGGTCGCCCTCTGCCAGTTCCTCCCCGGCCCCGCCAGCAGCCAGGTCGGCATGGCCCTCGGCCTGGCCCGCGCCGGCTACCCCGGCGCCCTCGCCGCCTGGCTCGGTTTCACCCTGCCCTCGGCGCTGCTGCTGGTACTCTTCGCTCTCGGTCTGGGACGCTGGGGCGCGCTGTTGCCCGAGGGCGTGCTGCATGGCCTGAAGATCGCCGCGGTGGCGGTGGTGGCCCAGGCGGTCTGGGGCATGGGCCGCAGCCTGTGTCCGGATCGCCCGCGCCTGGCGCTGATGGCGCTGTCCTGCGCGAGCGTGCTGGCCTGGCCCACGGCCTGGGCCCAGGTCGCGGTGATCGCCGGTGCCGGCCTGGCCGGCCTCGCCCTGTTGAAAACGGAAGCCGGGGAAGGCCACGAGCGGCTGCCGATCGCCATTGGCTACCGCGGCGCGCTGCTGTTCCTCACCCTGTTCGCCGTGCTGCTGGTCTGCCTGCCGCTGGCCGCGCGCCTCTGGCCGGAACACTGGCTGCGCCTGCTCGATGCGTTCTACCGGGCCGGCTCGCTGGTGTTCGGCGGCGGCCATGTGGTGCTGCCGCTGCTACAGGCGGAAGTGGTGCCCAACGGCTGGGTCGACGGCGATACCTTCCTCGCCGGCTACGCGGCCGCCCAGGCGGTACCGGGCCCGCTCTTCACCTTCGCCGCGTTCCTCGGCGCAGCCTCGGGCCCGGCGCCGAACGGCTGGAGCGGCGCGCTGCTGTGCCTGCTGGCGATCTTCCTGCCGTCGTTCCTGCTGGTCGCCGGTGCCTTGCCATTCTGGGAACGCCTGCGCCACGAACAGCGGGTACGGGCAACGCTGGCCGGGGTCAACGCGGCGGTGGTCGGCCTGCTGCTGGCGGCGCTGTACCAGCCGCTCTGGACCGAAGGCATCCTGCGCCCGGCCGACTTCGCCCTGCTGCTCTTCGCCCTGCTGGCCCTGCTCGCCTGGAAGACGCCGCCCTGGCAAGTGGTGCTCGCCTGCGCCGTGGCCGGCGGCCTGATCGCCGCAGCCGGCTAGCCGTTCAAGGCCAGGCTCAGCCCCTGCGCCGCCGGCGCGGCCGCCTTGCCCGGCTCCGCGCCCTCCGGCCGATAGCCGAGGCGCAGGCCGCCCCAGTGCTTGCCGTGGATGAAGATCGGCACCGAAAGATCGTGCATCAGCTCGCCGGTGTCACGGGTGTAGGTCTGTAGCAACAGCGGCTGCTGGTGGCTGCCGCAGCGAATCCCGGTGCGGTCGTTGAACAGGCGCTTGCTGCGGCTGCGCAACGCGTCCGTCTGCGGGTCGCCGCTGGGCGGATGGGCGAAGGCGCGATTGTGGGTGGGCACGTAGCCTTCGGGGGTACAGGCGATGGCGAACACCAGGTTGCGGTTGCGCTCCAGCAACTGCTCCTGGATGCCCGGCAGGACCTGGTCGGTGTAGCTGTCGAAGCGGGTCCGGTACTTGGTCGGCTGGGTATTGGGCAACGGCTGGTAGCTGCGGTCGAACAGGTCGTCGAGGTCGATGCGCCCGCTGCGCACGTCCTCCTCGAAGCGAGCGGCGATAGCCGCCGCGCCCTCCCGGGCGAGGTCGTAGACCGACTGGTGGTAGGCGTCCAGGCTGACCTCGGCGAGGCGCTCGCTGATCACCTCGGCCTGGTTCTCCAACTGGCTGGCGGCTTCGCCGAGGCGCAAGGTCTGTTCCTCGCTGGCGCTGAGGTCGCCGCGCACTTGCTCGACCGCGGCGAACAGGCTGGCGAGTTGGCTGCGGTTGATCTCGGCGCCCTGGGCGATCTCGGTAATCTGGCTCTCCACCCCGGCCGCCAGTTCGGCAATGCCTTCCAGTTGCCGACCGGTCAGCTCGACCTGGCCGACCCCTTCGCCCAACTCTTCGGAAAGCTGGCGGATCTGCTCGACCACCTCGCTGGTCTGGCGCTGGATCTCGGCGACCATCTGGCCGACTTCCTCGGTGGCCTCGGCGGTACGTCCGGCCAGGCCGCGCACCTCTTCGGCAACCACCGCGAAGCCGCGCCCATGCTCGCCGGCGCGGGCCGCCTCGATGGCCGCGTTGAGGGCCAGCAGGTTGGTCTGGCTGGCGATGCCCTGGATCACCAGGGTGACCCGCTGGATGTCCTCGCTGCGCTGGTTCAGCGCCTCGATCGCCTCGCGGCTGGCGCCCATCCGCTCGCTGAGCCGATGCATGCGCTCGATGGTCGAGGCCAGCAGCACCTGGCCCTCGTCGCTGCCGGCGCGCGCCCGGGTGGCGGCGTCCATGGCCTGGCGCGCCAGATTGGAGGTGGCGCGCTCGGTGTGGATCATCACTTCGGCGCTGCCGACGATCTGTTCGGCGGCGTCGAGCTGGGATTGCAGCTTCTCCGCCAGGCGCTTCACCGAGAACGCCACGCCGGCGGCCGACAGGGCGTTCTGGCTGGTGTTATGGGACAGGTCGCGAGCCAGCCGGGCGATATCGGGCTCGCCGACGGTCGCCACCGCCGTGCGGTTGCCGGGAAGCAGCCAGGGCAACCAGAGCAGCGCCACGCCGAGCGGCAGGGCCAGGTACAGCGGCAGCCAGCCATGCCGGGCGCCGACCAGCAGGAGAACCAGGGCCAGGCTCTGCAACAGGCAGACGAAGAGGATGCGGGAACGAGCGGGCTGCATGAGTAAATCTCCAGCCTCCGGGGCGTTGCGTCATGACCCTGGGGTCGGACGGGCGGCGGGGCTTCTTTATTTGACTTGTAGTCCGGTTTGTAGCCCGCCCCCGGAAGCGCCGCCATCGTTCCTTAGTGGTATGGCCAATGGCTGGCATTCGACTAGCGCAGGCCGCGACGAAAGGCGGAGAACGCCCCGGACGCGTCGGCCAGGCCTTGATCCATGGGGGCTTCGCCGCATTTCCAGGGGTCGCTCGAAGAACTTCCGTCCTGCCGTCCGTCGGCCGACACCGTATGACAAGCCCGGAGCCCACGTTATAATTCCGCGCCCATTTACAGCCGGTAGCGGTCGACTAGACTCCCAACCGGCGCTGGCCGGACCCCGCTTCCGCCCAGCCTGGTCGCTATCGGGCCCGCTCTTTTTGGACTCAGGACCACCCGTGACGAAAGACGAATTGCGTGCCGCGCTGGCGCGCGAGGAACAGCGTTACAAGGACGTGTACGGCGGCGAAGTGACGCTTTATGCCGCCCAGCCGGAACCCGACCGCAAGCCCTGGCGCAAGCGCCCAACCGTTCAGGAGCAGGCGTTCGACAGAGAACTGCAGAAGATCGAAGAAGAGCGTCTCAAGGCCGGGCAGGAAGCAGCGAACCCCATTCCATTTACCTCCAACCGACAGGAGAGCGACGGATAACGAAGCGTTTCAATCTGTTTCGTTTTTCCCGCAAAGCCCGATGCGACGGGGAGTTGCCCGCGACAATGGCAACCTTCCGGAGTTCCAGACGGATAAAAACGCATCTGGCATAATCGCCGCCCCGTCTCTGACCGGTTTCTCACATGTTCGATCTTTTCAGCGGGCTCGATGCCTGGGTGGGTATCAGCCTGGTGCTGGCCCTGGCCTTCGTCCTCACCTTCGAGTTCATCAACGGCTTCCACGACACTGCCAACGCGGTGGCCACCGTCATCTACACCAAAGCGATGTCCCCCTACCGGGCGGTGATGCTCTCCGGTGTGTTCAACTTCCTCGGCGTGCTGCTCGGCGGTGTCGGCGTAGCCTACGCCATCGTTCACCTGCTGCCGGTGGAACTGCTGATCAACGTGAACACCGGCCATGGCCTGGCGATGGTCTTCTCCCTGCTCGCCGCCGCCATCGCCTGGAACCTCGGCACCTGGTACTTCGGCATCCCAGCCTCCAGCTCGCACACCCTGATCGGCTCGATCCTCGGTGTCGGCCTGGCCAATGCGCTGATCACCGACGTGCCGCTGGCCGAAGGGATCAACTGGCAGAAGGCGATCGACATCGGCCTGTCGCTGATCTTCTCGCCGCTGGCCGGCTTCATGGTCGCCGCGCTGGTCCTGCTCGGACTGAAGTGGTGGCGTCCGCTGTCGAAGATGCACAAGACCCCGGAAACCCGTCGCGAACTCGACGAGAAGAAGCACCCGCCGTTCTGGAACCGCCTGGTGCTGGTGCTTTCCGCCATGGCGGTAAGCTTCGTCCATGGCTCCAACGACGGCCAGAAGGGTATCGGCCTGATCATGCTGGTACTGATCGGCATCGTCCCGGCCAAGTTCGTCCTCGACCTGAACAGCACCACCTACCAGATCGAGCGCACCCGCGACGCCGCCCTGCACCTCAGCCAGTTCTACCAGCGCCACACCGATACCCTCGGCGACATGCTGGCCCTGGGCAAGAGCAATGGCAGCGAGATGCCGCAGTTCTACCGCTGCGATCCGAAACAGACCGAGCCGACCATCAACGCGCTGCTCCGCGACCTGCGCGGCGTGCCCAGCTACAACGACCTGGACGCCGACGAGCGCGTGCAGGTGCGTCGCTACCTGCTGTGCCTGGACGACACCGCGAAGAAGGTCGGCAAGCTATCCGACCTGCCGGCGCGGGAGAAGGCCGACCTCGAGAAGCTACGCAAGGACCTGACCGCGACCACCGAATACGCGCCGTTCTGGGTCATCATCGCGGTGGCCCTGGCTCTCGGCATCGGCACCATGGTCGGCTGGAAGCGCGTAGTGCTCACCGTCGGCGAGAAGATCGGCAAGCAGGGCATGACCTACGCCCAGGGCATGAGCGCGCAGATCACCGCCGCCGCCGCCATCGGCATGGCCAACATCTACAGCCTGCCGGTGTCCACCACCCACGTGCTGTCCTCCGGCGTGGCCGGGACCATGGTGGCGAACAAGAGCGGCCTGCACGGCGGCACCGTGCGCAACATCCTGATGGCCTGGGTGCTCACCCTGCCGACTTCGATGGCGCTGTCCGCCGGCTTGTTCTGGCTGGCCTCGCAATTCATCTGAGCCGCCTCGCCGGTTGAAAAAACGCCTGCTTGTCCGCAGGCGTTTTTTTTGCCGCGCTCCCACCGACGTCATCCGCCCGCCTCGGCGGGCAGCGCCGCCAGCGGCAAGCGAACCACGAACAACGCGCCCTCCCCCTGGTTGGCCGCCGTCAGGCTACCGCCCATGTTGCGCACCAGATCGTGGCTGACCGAGAGACCCAGGCCGGTACCCTTGCCCTCCGCCTTGGTGGTGAAGAAGGGTTCGAATATCCGCTCCAGCAGGAGCGGTTCGATCCCGCCGCCGTTGTCGTGCACGTGCAATTCGACCCAGCCCGGTTCGCGGCAAGCCACCTGCTCCAGGCGAACGCGCCGGCTGGCCAGGCCGGGATTGCCGAGCAGGGCATCGCGGGCGTTGGCGAGCAGGTTGATGATCACCTGTTCCAACTGGTCCGCCTGCCCTCGCACCACCATCCGCTGCGTCGGCGCCGGGCACTCCACCTCGATGGCATGCTGACGCAGCCCCTCGCCGAGCAGGCCCAGGGCGCCTTCGAAGGCGGCATAGGGGTCGAACGGCAGCGCCTCCAGCGCCGACTTGCGGCTGAACACGCCGAGGTGGCTGACCAGGCGGTCGACGCGCAGGACCTGGGCATCCATGCGCTCCAGTTTCTCGCCCAGGTAGTCGCCGTCGAGGCCGACGCTGTTCATCCGCTGGCGCATGTTGAACAGGGTCATGCGCAGCACGTGCAGCGGCTGCTTCACCTCGTGGGCGAGGCCGCTGACCATCTCCCCCAGGCTGGCCATCTTGGCGCCTTGCGCCAGTTGCTGCTGGGCCCGACGCACCGGCGTGTTGTCGCGCCCCACCGCCTGTACCTCGCACAATTCGCCACGGGCGTCGAACAACGGCCGCTCGGCCCACACCAGCCAGAGAAAACGTTGCCCCGGCAGGTTGAAGCGCAGCTCCGGCACCTCGCTGGCGCCCTCCCGCGGCGAGCCCAGCAGACGCGCGCGCAAGGCGCTGGCGTCTTCCGCCGCCAGCCACTCGTCGAGCCGGCGACCGACCAGGCGCTCCGGGCTGGTCGCGAGGCTATCGGCGAAGGTCCGGTTCACGTAGGTCAGCACCAGGTCGGCGGTATAGCGACAGATCAGCGCCGGCGAATCCTCCACCAGGACCCGGTAGCGTTCCTCGCTCTCGGCGATACGCTGTGCCGCCAGGTGCTGCTCGGTCACGTCCAGCCACAGGCCCACCGCCTCGCTGGGCAGGCCCTGGGCATCGCGCAGCAGCTTGGCTTCGTCGTAGAGCCAGTGCCAGTTGCCCTGGCCATCGGCGAGGCGATAGCGGGTCTTCACCCGGCCCTCGCGAAGCAACTCGCGGCCACGGGCGAAAAAGGCCTCCAGATCATCCGGATGCACCCGTTCGGCGAGCGCCTGCCAACTCTGTCCCTGCAAGTCGAGGCCGAGCAGGTTGCTCGCGCTTTCGCTGTAGAACTCCGGCACCAGGTGCCCCTGCTCGACCCGCTGGACGTAGATCACCACCGGCGCGCTGTCGATCAGGCTGCGCAGCCGCGCGTGGGCCGCCTGTACCCGTTCCTCCTGGCGCCGGCCTTCGCTGATGTCGAGCAGCACGCCGGACAGCCCCAGCGCGCTACCGCGCCCCAGCGGCCGGCCCTCGATGCGCAGCCAGCGGCGCTCGCCGCGGCTATCCGGCTGACGCAGGCAAAGGTCCTGGGCCAACGCCTGGCCGCTGCGCAGGCTGGCACGCAGGCGCAGGCCGAGTTCGTCGGCGTCCGCCGGTTGCAGCAGGCCCTGCAGGTGTTCCAGCGGCACCCGACGATACTCGCCGGTCAACCCCAGGCTGTCGTGCAAGGCCGGCGCCAGTTCGAAGAGTTCCTGCTCCGCCCAGTAACGCCACCAGCCGCCGCCGATCATCTCCTGCAACAGCCCCAGCTTGCGCGAACTGTCGTGCTGCTCGTGGAGTTCGCAGCGGTCCGCCACCTGGTTCGCCAGCAGTTCCGCGAGGTATTGCCAGTCCTGCGGCGCGGGCCCCTGGGCGAGCTGCTCCAGCGACATCGGCCGCACCAGCAATGCCCCCAGGCGGCCACCGCGCATGGCCGCCGGCACCAGGTAGAGCGCGTCCTCGCCGATCTGCCGGAGCAGCGTCGAGGCGCCTTCGCCACGGCGTAGCAAGCGCGCGCCCGCCCCTTCGCGCAGATCGTCGTCGGCGAGTTGCAGGGTCGGTCGCAGCAAACTGTCGCTGCCAGGCCGTACATGACTGGCGAAGACCGTGCAGAAGCCCTTGCCGTCGCCCAGCAGCAGGGCGATAGCCTGCATCTGGAACGCGCCGGAGAGCGATTCGAGAATCTCCTGGACCGCCTCCGCCAGGTGCCCGTGGGAGACATGGCGCAGACGCGAAAGGATCAGCTTGCCCAGGCTCAGGCTCTGCAACTGGTGCTGCTGGCTGTCGGACTGCCAGTTGAGGTCGGAGATGTCCATGCCCAGCAGCAGCGAGCGTCCCAGGCCGTCGAGCGGCTGCATCGGCTGGAAACGACAGGTCAATGGCGCGGCGGCATCGCTGCGCAGCGTCAGGTCGAGACGCTCGCCCCGGCGCAGGCCGGCCAGCGTCGGCGCACCGGGGGCGCGCCGCTCCAGATACTCGGCGAAAGGCCGCGGCTGTTCGCCAAGCCCATGGGCGCACTGCAGACGATACGCCTGCCGCCCGCCGACCCGGATCACGCGGTCCTGTTCGTCCATCTCGAAACACAGGTCCCAACTCCTCAGCGAAGCGCTCCAGAGGGAGGGGCCTTCCTGCGAAAAGGGTTCCGGCCTCTCGGCCTCGGCGGACGACGAGCGGGAAAATTCGAACATGCGACCACCTCACAGCAACAGGTTGGCACTCGCCTTCAGCGTCTGCGGCAGGTTGGGAATCGCGCCGATGCCGGGGAAGCTCAGCACGGGGATGATCGCCTTGCCCGGATCGCCGTACGGGTACTGCACGCAGACCTCGATCCGCGACGTGGCGCTGACGTAGTCGGCGTACTGGCCATTACCGGCACAAGGCTGGAGGTTCGCCCGCCAGGCCGCCGGCATCCAGTCCAGGCGTGCGAGCAACTCGTCCCTGGCACGGGCTTCGGCGAGGCTCTCGTAGCCCGCATCGGAGGGATCGACAGCGATCGCCGCACGGGCCCCCACGGCAGCGGCATCGTTGAACGACTGCAACATGAGCAAAGGAATGCTGTAGCTGATCAGGCCGTAGACCAGCGCGAAAAACAGCAGGAAGATCGCTGTGAATTCGATGGCGACGGCGCCGTGCTGGCATCGCCGGGAAGCTTTTCCGAGCATGAGCTGACATCCCCGATCCGCATCCTTAATACTAGTCGTCATTCGCTCCGCCAACGTTACTGAAAAGGTATTAATCCAGATGTCGAAAAAAGGCTGAAGAACAGGATGGAGCAATTAGCACTGGCCTTGTGGGCAAGCGTTTGCGGATATCAGGACATCAAACGTTTGCGCGTCTCCAACTGGCTTATCCTGGGCGGTTTTCTTATTTCCTTTGTTTATTTATATGTGAAAGAGTCAAGCCTGACCGGCGCTACGGTTAATATGGCAATGACCGCACTTTTTATAGGCGTCTGCCTCAGCCTTCCCGGCTACCTTCTCGGCAGGCTCGGCGCCGCCGACGTCAAGTACCTGGCCGCACTGGGGCTGGCCAGCGACCCACTTACGGTGCTCTATAGCCTGGCCTTCGGCTGCCTGCTGTGCATCGCGCTATTCATCCTCGTAAAGTTATTCAAACGTTCGGTAGAAAAGTCCGCAATGAATGAAGAAGTTCGCCTTCGAAGGGCACCGTCAAAAAACAAGTCATTCCCTTTTATATTCGCCATGAGCGCCGGCCTTTTGGCACATCTGATTATCAGTAAAATTATCTGAGTAAACTTGCGGAAGACCTCACTTAGGGACTATATGCTTATGGCTAATACCATTCGGTATGGCTGCATTCCAATGCACGTCCCCTGTTAAAAACAAAATAAGCAAATGGAGCGTATGACCATGGACAAACCGGCCTCGCGGCATTTCAGCGTCTTGATCATCGATGATGAACCCCAGGTGACCTCGGAACTCCGCGAACTGCTGGAAAACAGTGGCTACCGTTGCGTAACCAGCACCCACCGGGAGTCGGCGATCGCCAGCTTCCAGGCCGACCCGAACATCGGCCTGGTCATCTGCGACCTCTACCTGGGGCAGGACAACGGTATCCGCCTGATCGAGAGCCTCAAGGAAGTCGCCGGCAACGGCAGGTTCTTCGAATCGATCATCCTCACCGGTCACGATGGCCGCCAGGAAGTGATCGAGGCCATGCGGGTCGGCGCCGCCGACTACTACCAGAAACCGGTGGCGCCGCAGGAACTGCTGCATGGCCTCGAACGCCTGGAGAACCGCCTGCACGAGCGCGTCCGCAGCCAGTTGAGCCTGAGCCACGTCAACCAGCGCCTGGAATACCTCGCCGAATCGCTGAACTCGATCTACCGCGACATCCACAAGATCAAGTACGAGGTACACGGCAACAGCCAGCCGAGTGCCCTCAAGAGCGAAGACAGCCAGCCGTCCGCGCCGCCGGCGCCGGTCGCGGAAAGCCAGGTGTCCCCGAGCAATCCGCTGTTCGGCAAGCTGTCGCCCCGCCAGCAGGCGGTGGCGCGGCTGGTGAGCAAGGGCCTGACCAACTACCAGATCGCCTACGAACTGGGCATCACCGAGAACACGGTGAAGCTGTACGTCTCCCAGGTGCTGCGCCTGATGCATATGCACAACCGCACACAGCTGGCGCTGGCCCTGTCGCCTGCGGCGATGCAGCAGGGCAGCGGAGCGGTGGTGCACTGACAGGCGCGATGGCCCGGCGGACCTGCTAGATCAGCAGTTCCGCCCTGCCGACATCGACCTTCAGAATCTCCGCGTCGATGTATCCAAGTTGTACCCCCAGCAAGGGCAGGACCAGATTCAGGATCGGCGTCAGCAGCCCATCGACCAGAGGTGCCACCACGGAATTCACGATGAGGTCGGTGAGCGCCGTCGAGCCGCACAGCAAAGGCAAGCACAGTCCGAGCACCACGGGATTGACGTTGATGCTGGTTTTCAGGGTACTGGCGAGAAAGCCGCTTTCCGGCAACCTGCGGCTCTGGACGAGATCGGAACCGTCGGCTTTCACGTTGAATCGCGTATCGCCCGAGCTGCCGGCGATCGAGGTATCGAGCTTGAGATCCAATCGCACCAAGCCGCCAAGCACCAGAATCGAGCCGACCTGATCGATGTTGGCCGGACTGCCGATCTTTATCGTCGCTCCGCTGCTTCTCCAACCGAAGTCCAACGCGGTATCCGGGCGGGTACAGGCCATGCTTTTCAGCCAGACGGCTCCCGACGCGCCTTCGATGGCCAGTTGCAGTTTCGTGGTGGCGAGAATGGACAGGAACCCGGAATCGATGTCCGCCGTAAGTCGTACCTGGGACTGGCGCACCTCCGTGCGCCAGGCGCCGCTCTCATCCTGCCCTGGCGGCCCGGAGACGATCCTCTTCGGCTCTACGACCGTGAGCCGTGCGTTGGCCAATCCGGGGATGCCCAGGTTCACGGCGACCGCGGAATTCTTGTTGGCGACCTGGGCAACCGCCATGATGAGATCCAGCGCATTGATCGCCGTATCCAGCTGCGACATGCTGTTCACCTCGCCGGCGCTCAGCCCCAGCAAGTCTCCCAGTTTCAACGTGGCCGACTTTACCCCCACCAATTGCGTTCTCAGGGCCTCGACCGAGGCTACGCCGTTCTTCGCCAGGACGTTCACGCTGGCGGTGAGTACCTGCTGCAAGCCGACGTTGGTATTCAACAACTGTTCGATGGTCCCCAGGCTGGTATCGACCCCGACCAAGCCCATTCCATTCGGGCCGAGAATGTCCAGCACACTGAGCTTCGCGTCGGCGATACCGTTGTAGGCCGCCGCCGAGAGATCGATCTGGGTGCCCAGCAATCCGCTCAGGATGGGGTTGAGCAACGCCGATTGGCCACTGTTCACGCTGGCCAGCCCCGTGCCTGCGGAAATCGTGGCGTTCGGAAGGCGTCGCGCCACGGCCTCTGCGCGGAGATCGACGTTGGCATTGCCGCCGCCGAACAGTCCCCCGAGGTTGGCGACCAGGCTGCCGGGAACGCTCTTGGTCACCTCGACATGCACCGCCTCGTTGGCGGCAGCCGCGTTCGACGCGCTGGCTATGAAACTGCGCAGGCCGCCGGCACTCAGCACGCCGCCGACCTCCGCCGACAGGCTGGAGCCGGCGGCGTCCGCATCGAACCCGTTGAGCATCGCGCTGGCCTTGGCGAAAGACGTCGCCTGGGCAGAACTCTGGTCGCCGCACAAGGCTCCCTGGGAGGCACTCTCCAGCGCCGCCACGTCCGCCACTCGCTGCAGGTTGCGCTGCTCCAGGTAGAGCCGCCCGGTATCCACCACCAGCAACAGGCAGATCAAGGCCAGCAGCAGGGTGGTCGCCGCCAGGATGCCGATCGCCCCGCGCTGTCTTGCAGGCCATCCGTTCATGCCCTGCCCCTCCGCCAGGAACCGTCAGTTCTTGCTCTCGCCGAAGCCGCGATCTTCCAGCAGGTACTCGGGAATCTCGTGCTCATAGCTTTTCAGGTAGCGCTGGTAGGCACGCTGGCGCTCGGCGGCGGTCGCGCTTTGCCGAACCGGGCTGGCGGCCCGGCCGCTCGCCTGGATGGCCAGCCAGGCGCGGGTGGCGGTCTGCGGTTCGGCCGTCGCTGGCGCGGCGGGACGGACCACCGGCGTGTCCGCGGCCCAGGCCGTGCCGGACAGGAGCAGCAAGACGCCGAACAGGATTCGCTCGTGCATGGGTCACCTCTCCGGCGCCGGCTCAGGGCGCCTCGTTGGCCATCGCGGTATGCATATTCGCCTCCGCCGGCAGTTCCGCCAGCGGGTCGTCGCTTGCCGGCGCCGCGCCGGGTGTCGGTACGGCACCCCAGCTGCGCGCCCGCGCCTCGGCCGCGCGGATGTCCCGGGCATCCAGCTGCAAACGCTCGATCAGGCGCTGCGCATCTTCCCGGTCGCCTTGCAGGTACAGCAGGCCGAGCAGGTTGGTCGCCGGCAGCTTGCCGCCCTGCTGCAACTCCAGCGCAGTGATGAATTCGAAGCGCGCGCCGACACGGTCGCCGCGCTTGAGCAGGGCGACCCCCAGGTCGTTGCGGAAGCGGCTCTCGGTCGGCCGCAGGCGCGCCGCCTCGCGCAGCTCGAGGACCGCCCGGGCGCTGTCGCCACTGCGCAGGGCGAGCAGGCCGAGGCCGTGGTGCGCCTCGGCTGCCTTGCAGGTTTCCAGCAGGGCCTGGTACTCGGCCCTGGCCCGCGGGTCGCCGATCCGGCGCAGGATCAGCGCCCTTTCCTCGCGCACGTCGATCAAGCCCGGCGGCATGCTTTCCAGGTTGGCCAGGGCCGCATGCAGGCGGCCCTCGCGGATCATGTCGCGGACCATGTTCATCTGCAGTTCCTGCTCCTGGCCGAGCTGCTGCGAACACTCCCGTGGGCCGTCCCGCCCCGGCAGCGCGGCGCAACCGCCGAGCAGGGCGGCGCACAGGCCGATGCCGATCAGTGCTTTCATCCCAGTCCTCCCAAGGCCTTGGTGATGGCGATGACGCCCGGACCGGCGAGGACGATCAGCAGCGCCGGGAACAGCAGCACCATCATCACCAGGCTCATCTTCGCCGACAGCTTGCCGATGCGTTCCTGCAAGGTGGTCAGGCGCCGGTCTTCGAACAGTTGCTTGAGCGTCAGCAGGGTGCTGCGCGCACTGCCGCCCTGGCGCAACATCTGCCGTAGCACGCCGCAGCAGTCGTTCAGCGGGTCCACCTGCAGGCGCCGGGCAAGCGCCTCCAGCTCTTCCGCCAGGTCGATACCGTTGTCGGCACGGGTCAGCGCCAGGTCCAGCTCGCGGGCCAGTTGCGGGGTGATCCCGCGGCCTTCCAGGCAGACCACGCGCAGCGTCTGCTCCACGGTCAGGCCGGCATCGAAGAGGATGCGGATCAGTTGCACGAACAGGATCATCTCGTCGGCGATCAGCGCCCGGCGCGCCTTGGCGAAGTGCTTGAGCACCTGCTTGGGCAGGAGGAAACCGATGCCGGCGGCGAACAGCAGCGGCACCGCGTAGGACGCCTCGCTCTCGGCGCGCAGCAGCTTGACCAGCAAGACCAGGAGAACGAACAGCAGCGGCGTGAGAAACACCGAGATCAGGTACAGGGTCCGGTAGCGACTCTCGTGCCAGCCGGCCTGTTGCAGCAACTGGCGGGCCTCGCTGTCCATCAGTTGCAGGCGCCGCACCCAGAAGCTGTCGTCCATCCGCTCGGTCATGCCGGCCAGCCACCTGGTCGAGCCGCCAGGGTTGGCCAGCGCTCCCAGGCGCCTCTCGATCAGGCGCTGCTCGCGGCTGCCGTTGCGCGCCTGGAGCAACAGCAGCAAGGCACCGCCGACCGCCATCAGGAGCGCCGCGAAAATCAGCCACTGTGCCTGCATGGCCACCTCCTAGACGCTCTTGAGCATGCGCCACAGCGCATAGCAGCCGAGCAGTTGCAGCCCGAGCGAGGCCAGCAGCAGGAAACGCCCGGTGCCGTCGGCCCACATGTTCAGCAGATAGCCCGGGTTGCTCGCCAGGATGTAGCCGCCCAGGGCGCTCGGCACGCCGGCCAGGACATAGGCGCTGATCCGTGTCTCGCCGGTCATCGCGTGCAACTGCCGGCTGAGCTTCTCGCGCTCGTGGATGAGCTTGACGATGCTGTCCAGCAGGTCGCTGGTATTGCCGCCATAACGGTGGTTGACCGAGACGCCCAGGGCGAGGATGCGCAGTTCCTCCACCTCGTAGAGTTCGGCGACTTCCTGCAACGCCTCCGGCAGGTGGATGCCGAGAAGCACGTGGTTGCGTGCCAGGGTGAAGATGTCGCGCAGCGGCTCCTCGGCGTTCTCCACCGCCTGCATCAGCGCGTCGCCCAGCGTGCGCCCGGCGTGCAGGCTGCGCACCACCTGGTCGAGGAAGCGCGGCATCTGCCGGATCATTCGCTTCAGGCGGCGCTGGTAGAGCATGCCCAGGGCGACGCGGCAGGACAGCGCCGCCAGTAGCAGGCCGCCTAGCGCACCGACGATGCCGAACAGGCGCAATCCGCTCCAGACCAGCAGCAGCGCGAGCACTGCCGCCCCGAACAACCACGGGCGCGGGCGCTGGATACCGGCGCGACGCATCTGGCGAGCCAGCCAGTGACTGCTGCGCGGCCGCACCGCGACCGCCTCCTGGCGTCCCAGCAGCCGTTCAACCACCAGTTCGTTGCGCCCGGCGCGCCAGCCCATGAACGCCAGGGCCAGCGCGGCGAAAGCCAGCACGCCGCTGAACAGCACCAGCAGTTGCGCGCCGTTCACAGCAGCGCCTGGCGGAATTTCTGCCCGACCGGCGCGGCCTGGCGGACGAACTGCCCGCTACCGCGCCGGTCGAGACTGAACAGGGTATTGGTGACGTACACGCCGTCGCGCACCTCCAGCACCTCCAGCACTTCGCTGATGCAACGCCGACCGCTGGCCAGGCGGGTGATCTGCACCACCACGTCCAGCGCGGCGCAGATCATCAGGCGCAAGGTCTGCTCCGGCAGCCTGTTGCCGGTCAGGCCGACCAGCATCTCCATGCGCAGCAGCGAATCCATCGCCGAGTTGGCGTGCACCGTGCTCATCGAGCCGTCGTGGCCGGTGTTCATCGCCTGCAGCACGTCGAGCACCTCGACGCCGCGGATCTCGCCGAGGATGATCCGGTCCGGGCGCATCCGCAGGGCGTTGCGGATCAGGTCGCGGGCGGTCACCTCGCCGTAGCCCTCGGCGTTCGGCGGACGGGTCTCCAGGCGCACCACGTGGTCGTGGCCGAGTTGCAGCTCGGCGGTGTCCTCGATGGTGACGATCCGCTCGCGTTCGTCGATGAAGCCGCTGATGACGTTGAGCAAGGTGGTCTTGCCGGTGCCGGTGCCGCCGCTGATGAGGATGTTGCAGCGGCGCGAGACCGCCTGGCGGAGGAACTCGAGCAAGGCTTCGTCGACGCTCTGGTAGGCCAGCAGGTCGGCACTGCGCAGCAGCTCCTGGCTGAACTTGCGGATCGAGATGCACGGCCCGTCCAGCGCCACCGGGGGAATGATCGCGTTGACCCGGCTGCCGTCCGGCAGGCGCGCGTCGACCATCGGGCTGGACTCGTC
The DNA here is from genome assembly GCF_001813485.1 of Pseudomonas sp. HMSC067G02. Lineage (NCBI taxonomy): Bacteria > Pseudomonadati > Pseudomonadota > Gammaproteobacteria > Pseudomonadales > Pseudomonadaceae > Pseudomonas > Pseudomonas sp. HMSC067G02. Next base: position 5,681 of record NZ_KV812649.1, on the reverse strand, counting down.
CAGGCGTCGGCCGAGGGGCGCGAGGATACGCTGGATCACCCGCAGTACATGGTGGTCGTCGATGAAGCGCAGGTCGCTCTGGTAGAGCCGCCCTTCCCGCTCGACGAACACCCGGCCCGGTCCGTTGACGAGGATTTCCGAGACGCCGGGATCGCGCAGGAGGATCTCCAGCGGGCCGAAGCCGGTGAGTTCGTCGACCACCTCTTCGGCCAGGCGGTCCAGTTCGTAGCGGGAGATCGCCAGTTGATGGCGCGAGCCGTATTCGCAGACCTTTTCCGAGACGTACTGGACCACGGCGGAGCGCGCGCCCTCCAGCAGGTTCATGCCGTCTTCGTCGATCTCGTCGATGATGTAGCGGTGCAGGCGCAGCTTCAGCGCCTGGATGTCCTGCTCCTGGCGGTAGTGGAAGGCACCGCCGTCAGGACGCGCGCCGAATCCCGTGCTCATAGCAGCGCCGCCTTGGCCCGGCCGAGCCAGGACAGCAGCGAACGGCGCTCGCCACGTGTCACGCACAGGCTGTCCGCCAGTTGCCGCAGCTTGGCCGCCAATGGGTCGCGCGGCGCCACCTCGAACAGGCTCTTGCCGAGGTTCTTCGCGCGCAGGCGCGATTCCGGGGACAACGGCAGGACACCGAACAGATCGAGGTCGAACATCCGGCTGAGGGCCTGCTGGTCCGGCGCCACATTGGGCAGGTAGCGCTCGATCAGCAACTCGATGGAGGGCAACGGCAGGTTGCGCTCGCGCAGGCGGCGCAGGCGCTCCAGGCCCTTCTTGCAGGACGGCACGCTCTGGTCGACCATCCACAGCACGCGGTTGGCCTGCACCAGCAACTGGTTGCTCAGCTCGCCCTCGGGCAGCCCGGTGAGGTTGACCACCACATGGCTGAACGCCCCGCGCAGGTTGCCCAGCAACAGATAGAGTTCGGCGGTGGTGACTCGCTCCAGCACGCCGGGCTCGTCGGTCAGGCTGAGTATCCGCAGGCCGCTGTCGAGGCGGGTGAAGGCGCTGTCGATCAGGGTCTGGTCGAGGCGCCGCAGGTTGCGCAAGGCGTCGCTGAAGGTGAAGGCCGAGTCCAGGCCGAGGATCGCCAGCGCCTCGCCGGTGGGCTGGCCGACGTCCAGCAGCAGGACCTGGTTCGGCGTCTGCTCCTGCAACGCCTTGGCCAGGTGCAAGGCGACGAAGGCGCCGTCGGCGTCCGGTCGGGCGCTGACCAGGGTCAGCAGCTCGCCCTGGCGCGCCGCGCTCACCGGCACGCTGGGCAGGCGTCCGCCGAGGCGCCGGATCAGCCCGGTCAGCTCGCTGGCGCGGGCGCCGTAGGTGATGAAGTCGCGCGCGCCGGCGCGCATCGCCGCCAGCACCAACTGGTTGTCCAGGCCGTCGCCGATGGCCACCACCGAGAGCATCGGCCGCGCCGATACCAATCCCTCGACCAGCGCGCCCTGGGACACCAGGTTGCTCTTGCCGAGGCTGATGAACAGCACCCCGGCGGCGGTGACGTCGAGCAGCGCCAGCAACTCCTCCAGGCTGGCGCTGCCTGCGGGTACCACCTGGCCGGCGGACGCCAGGCTGTTCTGCAACCAGTCGAGTTCGCCGGGATGCTGGGTCAGCGCCACGAAGTTCTGGTTCATGCGCGCCTCCTAATCCGACAGGCCGGTGTCGTTCTGCTGGCCGTCGTACTCGCCGCGCTCGAGGAAGTACAGGCGCGAGAACCCCGGATCGTAGTGCCGCAAGCCCTCGCCGGGCAGGTCCGGCAACTGTGCGTCGGCGGCCAGCGGCTGGACCAGGTGCGGGGTGACGATCATCAGCAGCTCGCGGTCGTCCTTGTCCAGCTTGGTCGAGCGGAAGAACGCACCGAGGATCGGGATGTCGCCCAGCCAGGGAAACTTGTCGACGTTGCTCACCGAGTTGCTGCTGGTCAGCCCGCTGATCACGAAACTCTCGCCATCGGCCAGCATCACGCTGGTGTCGGTGCGCCGGACGCGCAGTGCCGGCACCGCCACCCCGCCGCTCTGGATGCCGGCGCTGTAGTCCAGTTCGCTGACCTCCGGCGCCACCTTGAGAGCGATGCGGCGGTTGTTCATCACCGTCGGGGTGAGGGTCAGGCGGATGCCGAACTCCTTGTATTCGATGGTGACGTTGTCGTTGGTGCCGTTCGGCACCGGGATCGGAAACTCGCCGCCGGCGAGGAACGACGCGCTCTGCCCGCTCATCGCCACCAGGCTCGGGCGCGCCAGGGTATAGGCGAAGCCGCTGCCCTCCAGGGCATTCATGAAGCTCAGCCACTTGCCGCCGCCGAAGATCAGGTTGAATCCCGAGCTGCCGGTGCCGAAGGTGCCGCCCAAGCCGCTGCCGTCGGCATTGACCTTGATGTCGCCGAGGCTGCCCGGCGCACCGAGCACCCAGAGGTTGCCGCCGCGCCGGACGAACGAGGTGCTGGCCTGCTTCAGCTTGCTGCGGCTGACCTCGACGAAGCGGATATCGGTCTGCACCTGGTTCGGCAGCTCCTCCGCGGCGCCGGCGGTGAACGCTGGAGCACCGCGGGTATCGACGCTACCGCGTCCCTCGACCTCCACCAGGCTGCGCAACGGCTCGGGACTGCAGCCGGTCCAGATCAGCAGGCTGGTGGAGCCCTGTTCCTTGCCGGTGACCAGGAAGCCGCGACGATCCAGCAACTGTACGTCGGCGATCTTCGGATCGCCGATGGCCAGCCGTTCGATCGGCACCGCCAGGCGCAGGTCACGCTGTTGCCCCTGGACGACATCGACCCGCGGCGCCTGCGCCAGCAACTCGATGCAGCCCTGCGGCAAAGCCAGTGCCGGCAGCGCCAACGCCACCCCCAGCAGCCCTCCCAGCCAGCGCGACACGCCTATCCCGGTGCTCCGATGCATATGCCGGCTCCCCTCAAGGCGCTTCATGGGTCATGGCGCTGCCACGGTAGACCGTGACCCCGTTGGCCACCGGCACGCGCGGAGCCGCGCTGCGCACGCTCGGCGCCGTCGGTTTGCGGCGCTCCAGCAGTTGGTCGAGGCTCAGCGCCGCGCTCGGCGCGCCCAGCGACGCTTGCAGCAGCGCGCCTTCCTGCTCCCTGCGGTAGAGTTCTTCGTCCTTGCTGCGGATGGCCAGGCGCAGCGAACCGGCCTGGCTCGCCAGCATCAGCCGCGCCACGCCGTCCTCCGGTACCGCCAGCACCGCGGTACGCGGCGGACGCGGGTCCTTTTCCTGGTTCGAGCGGTCCTGCCCATCGCTGCCCACGGCGATCCGCTCGCCGTAGGTCAGTACCCGGACGCCGGGCAACACCAGTTGCGCCAGCGGGATCGATTCGCCGTCCCGCTCGTCACGCACGAAGAGCATCACGTCGACATAGTCGCCGGGCAGGACGAAGCCGCCGCCGCCGACCACTTCGTCCACAGCGATCGCCATCGCCCGCTCGTCCGGACGGATGGTCCGGGCCAGCGGACCGCCGGGTTCTAGGGTCGCGGCGGAAAGAATGCTGCCGGCCGGCACCGCGACCCAGACCCGCTTGCCGAGCAACGCCTCGGGCCTGTCGTAGCTACCGACCGGTGCGGTCCGCAACAGCTCGACGCTCAGGTCGTCCTTGCCGATCACCGCCAGCGCCGGGAGATCGCGACTGGCCACCAGCACCGGCTTGCGTTCGAGCTTTTCCAGCGAAGCGTCCACCGCCGCCGAAGCCGGCGCCACGGATGGAGCATGCGCGTTCGATGGCGCGCGGCCGATGGATACGCCGAGGTATCCGAGCAGCACCGCACCGAGCAGCAGCAGGCCGGCCAGGGCCATCAGCACCTTGCTATTCATGGGCAGACCCCTGCTATGCGTCCGGACAGGTCGATGAACGGAAAATCACCGGCGATCGCCGATGATCGGAAAAGAAAAACGGGCGTCTCGCTGTCCGTGTCATGGCCATACTCCGGGACTGGCTTTCCATGGCAGGTACATTGGGGTTATCGACTGGCGACAGTCGTTATTCAAGAACCAAAGTTCATAACTTCGAACTTGCGACGATAGGCCTGAATCTAGACTCGGGATAATCAATGTCAATTTGTCATTAGATGTAGTCCAAGCCTTGTAACCCGCCATATAACCTTGCGACTAATCCACTCCTACTAATGCCATTTAGTTGTTGCAAAACGCCATCATCGGCCTAGCCTCAGCGTGGAGGCAGGGCTCTGTCTCGGTGATTGCCGCGTTCGAGGAGCAAACAAGAATGAAGAACCTGACCCTGTTCGTGTATTGCAAAGTTCGCGCATTCCTGGCGGACGAAGAAGGGGCAAACGCCATCGAATACGCGGTTATCGCCGGTTTGATCGCGGTGGCTCTGATTGCCGTATTGAGTCCCACGGACAGCGGTATCGTCGGCGGTCTGAAAGCCTTCTTCGACGGCGTCGGCACCAAAGTCGGCGGACTGGCTCCGGACTGACGTCCTCTTCCAGAGCGATTTCCCTCCAGTGGCGCCATTTTCATGGCGCCACTATTTTGCCTTTATGCTGGCACTGTGCTACAAAGCCGGCCGTTCAGGCGCTGGATCATGGCTTTCCCCCGCAAGCTCCCTACCTGGTGGCCTGGGCTCCCCGCCCTTCTTGAGGCTTTTGCCAGGACGCATCGCTCATGCTTCGCTCGCTGTCGTTTGCCAAGAAAATCCTTCTCGCCGCCGCATTGGTGGTGGTTTTCGCCTTCACCTGCTTCATCCTCTACAACGATTACCGACAGCGCGAGGCCGTGCGCACGGACACGGAAAACTACCTCGGGGAAATCGGCACCCTGACCGCCAGCAACATCCAGAGCTGGCTGGAAGGCCGCATGCACCTGGTGGAAGGCCTGGCCTCGCAACTGGCGCTGCTCGACCAGCCCGACGAGGCGAATATCGCAAGGCAACTGGAACAGCCCGTCTTCAGCCGCAATTTCGCGTCGGTCTATCTTGGCGAGGCGGCCAGCGGCGCCTTCACCATGCGCCCCTACGACGCCATGCCGGAAGGTTACGACCCACGTACCCGCGCCTGGTACAAGGACGCGCTGGCGGCCGACCGGCTTATCGTCACCGAACCCTTCGTCGATGCCGGCACCGGCGAGCAGATCCTCGCCATGTCGCTGCCGGTGCGGCACGCCGGTCAACTGCTGGGCGTCGCCGCCGGCGACATGAAGCTGGAGACCCTGACCGCGATCCTCAATTCCCTGAAGTTCGATGGTGCCGGCTACGCCTTCCTGGTCAGCGACGCCGGCAAGATCCTCCTCCACCCCGACTCCGGGCTGGTCCTGAAGACCCTCGCCGAAGCCTATCCCAAGGGCGCACCGAACATCGACCCCGGGGTCCACGAGGTGGAACTCGACGGCCGCAGCCAGTTCGTTTCCTTCACCCCGGTGAAGGGACTGCCCGGCGTGACCTGGTACGTCGCCCTGGTCCTCGACCGCGACACCGCCTATTCGATGCTCAGCGAATTCCGCACTTCGGCGATCGTCGCCACGCTGATCGCGGTGGTCGGCATCATGCTTCTCCTCGGCATGCTGATCCGCGTACTGATGCAACCGCTCACCGACATGGGCCGCGCCATGCAGGACATCGCCCAGGGTGAAGGCGACCTGACCAAGCGCCTGAAAGTCACCAGCAACGATGAATTCGGTACGTTGGCCAATGCCTTCAACCGCTTCGTCGAGCGTATCCACGAATC
>NZ_KV812648.1:0-614 GCF_001813485.1 Pseudomonas sp. HMSC067G02 | reverse complement strand
TTGAGATGACATTCAATATTACTCCTATATTTCTAGTATTGTCGAAATGATGTACGCAGCCTACTTGCGTTTATCCGACCTGTCAACTATAATTCTAGAAACATCGAATTATTGGGGCGTGCTATGGATCACGAAAAGGTTGCAGCCAGCTTAGCTGAGCTAGGGAATAGTCACCGACTGTCCGTGTTCCGCTTTCTGGTCAAAGCTGGCCATGATGGGGCTTCGGCCGGAGATATCCAGAAGGGGCTGGGTATTCCTGCTTCGACGCTATCACATCACCTTGCGCGCATGGCCAAGGTAGGGCTGATCCGGCAGGAGAAACATAGCCGCACGATTGTCTGTATACCCGAGTATGGGCACCTAGAGAATTTGATCGGTTTCTTACAAGAGGAATGTTGTGCAGGTGTCCGGATTGCGCATGAACCAGAACCGCTTTGACGCTTGCCCAGCTCTCGCTGTCCTCCCTAGTCAGCATCGCTATGAAGACTCAGGCGAAGGTGGAAACAGAAAATTGGCAGTAGAGTAGGCTGAAGAGGATCAATCAGATAATCCGCTGAGAAAGATTTTCTTCTTTACATCTTTGGCATTTTATCAACCAGAAATTCCGGATACCC
>NZ_KV812647.1:0-38955 GCF_001813485.1 Pseudomonas sp. HMSC067G02 | reverse complement strand
GGTAACAGGGGTTCGAGTCCCCTAGGGGACGCCACTTTTTCCCGCTCTGCGGGGCTCTATAGGGCCATTCCGAATTGGAATGGCCCTTTTGTTTTTTCCCTTTTCGAATTTCCTGACAGACGGTCCGGCCGTACGCTTGCCGATTTTTATTATGCATATAATATTTCACTCATAATATTTTCGGAGATCGTCATGAGCGACAAGAAAACCCAGACCCGTGCCCGCATCCTCGGTGCCGCCACCCAGGCCCTGCTCGAGCGGGGCGCCGTCGAGCCTAGCGTCGGGGAAGTGATGGGCGCGGCGGGGCTCACCGTCGGCGGCTTCTATGCCCACTTCCAGAGCAAGGATGCGCTGATGCTCGAGGCATTCGAGCAATTGCTCGGCAAGCGCCGCGAACTGCTCGGCGAACTCGACCCCGGATTGTCGGGAAAGGAGCGTCGGGCCTTGGCGGCCGCCTTCTACCTGTCGCGCAAGCATCGGGACGCACAGGTCGACGCCGGTTGTCCGCTGCCGGCGACCCTCGCCGAGGTGGCGCGCCTGCCGGAGGGGTTTCGCGAGGTCTTGAGCAGGCATGTCGAGATCATGGTCGCCAGCCTGGCGGAAAGTCCCGAGGAAACCGACGTCGCCCTGGCCGACCTGGTGTTGATGATTGGCGGTTTGGCGCTGGCCCGGGCATTGGGGCCGGGCGAGCTGTCCGACCGGGTTCTGCGTGCCGCCAAGCAGGCGGTGAACTGAGGAGGTACGAGATGAGCAGCCTGACCTGGATTCGCGGTTTCAACGGGACGATCGGCCGCATCGCGCCGCGTTGGACGGCCGAGCGTATGCGTCGGGCGTTCATGATGCCTGGCGAGTGGCCGCCGAAGGATTGGGAGCTGCCGCTGCTGGCCAGCTCGGAGCGCGTCACTCTGCGCTTCGGGCTGTCGGTGTTGCGCTGGGGCGAGGGGCCGGCAGTCCTGCTGCTGCATGGCTGGGCCGGCAGGCCGACACAGTTCGCCCATCTGATCGAGCAACTGGTTGGCGCGGGTTATTCGGTGTATGCCCTCGATGCGCCGGCCCATGGCCGCTCGCCGGGCAGGGAGGCGAACGTGGTGCTGTTCGCCCACGCCTTGCTGGAGGCCGCTGGCGAGTTGCCGCCGCTGCGTGCGGTGGTCGGTCATTCCCTGGGTGGCGCGGCGGCGTTGCTGGCGGCCCAGATGGGGCTGCGCAGCGAAGCGCTGGTGACGGTCTCGGCGCCGTCGCGGATTCTCGAACAGTTGCGCCTGTTCGCTCGTTTCGTCGGTTTGCCGGCCCTGGCTCGCTCGCATTTCATCCGCCTGGTCGAGCGGCAGGCGGGCATATCCGCGGCGTGCCTGGATGTGGCGCGCTACCGTCTGGAAATGCCCGGACTGGTGGTGCATGCCGACGACGACCCGCGCGTAGCGGTGGAAAATGCCGAGCGCATCCATGCCGCCTGGCCGGCCAGTCGCTTGCTGCGCCTGCCGGGCGGCGGCCACCACCGACTGCTCGGCGAGCGCAGGCTGAGCGAGTCGCTGCTGGCGCTGCTCGAGGAGCGTCCGGCGATGCGCGCTTGCCGGCGCGTGGAAAAGACGGCGAGCGCTTCCTGAGGCGCGTAGCAGAGGGGTTGTCGTTGTCCTGACCTCGGTTCTTCGGTAAAAAGCGCTGTGGCCCGCGCGGAGCGATCCGGCGGGGCGAGCCGTTTCGAATCGAGGAATGCCCATGACATTGCCGCTGGATCGGGTCCTGCTGCAGGCCAGCCCGGTATTGCCGGTGCTGGTGATCGAGGACGTGGCGCTGGCGCCCGACCTGGCGCGCGCGTTGTATGCGGGCGGCGTCACGGTGCTGGAAGTGACGCTGCGCACGCCGCAGGCGCTGGACGCGATCGCCGCCATCCATCGCGAGGTGCCCGAGGTCCTGCTGGGGGCGGGTACCCTGATTCACACCGAGCAGTTTCTCGAGGCACGCGACGCGGGCGCGCAGTTCGCCGTCAGCCCCGGATGCACGCCGCGCCTTGCCGCCGCCGCGGAGGATGCCGGCCTGCCATACCTGCCCGGGGTGATGACGCCTTCGGAAGTGTTGCTGGCGCTGGAGTACGGTTATCGCTCGCTGAAGCTGTTCCCGGCCGATGGCACTGCCAGCGTGAAAATGCTGAAAAGCCTGAAGGGGCCGTTCACCGGCATCCGCTTCTGCCCGACCGGCGGGGTCAACCTGGACAACCTGCTGAATTTCCTCCGCCTGCCCAATGTCGCCTGTGTCGGCGGCACCTGGCTGGCGCCGCCGAGCTTGATCCGGGCGCGGGCCTGGGATCAGATCACACAACTGGCCAGGGAAGCGCGCGAACTGGCCGGCAGCCTGGAGCAGCATTGATGAATTGGGACTACGCCGATCCGTTCGTGATCGACCTCAGGGTCCTCACCGAGGACATCGACGGGCTCGGCCACGCGAACAACGCCGTCTACGTCAGTTGGTTGGAGCGCTGCGCCTGGCGCCACTCGCAGCGGCTGGGCCTGGACCTGGCCGAGTACCGCCGGCTGGACCGGGCGATGGCGGTGCTGCGCCACGAGATCGACTACCTGGCCGCGGCCTACGAGGGCGACGAACTGCAACTGGCGACCTGGATCGTCGAGTCCGACCAGCGCCTGCGGATGAACCGGCGCTTCCAGTTGGTACGCCCGGCGGATGGCGCCACGCTGCTGCGGGCGCAAACCACCTTCGTCTGCATCGAACTGTCCAGCGGCAAGCCGAAGCGGATGCCGGCGGAGTTCATCGACGGCTACGGCCAGGCTCTGCTCGCCGGGGCCTGACCCGTCGTGCGTCGGCCGGCAGGCATTCGCACTTTGTTCCGGGCGGCGGATTCTCTAGAATCCGCCGCCTGTCATTTTCGAGGTAGTGGTTCGTGCAAATCGCCCTGGCGCCGATGGAAGGTCTGGTGGATGAAATCCTCCGCGACGTGCTGACCCGCGTCGGCGGCATCGATTGGTGCGTCACCGAATTCATCCGCATCACCGATCGCCTGCTGCCGGCCACGGCTTTCCACAAGCTGGCGCCGGAGCTGCGCGACGGCAGCCGGACCCGCGCCGGGACGCCGATGCGTGTGCAGTTGCTCGGCTCCGATCCTGCGTGCCTGGCGGATAACGCCGCGTTCGCCTGTGAGCTGGGTGCCCCGGTGATCGACCTGAACTTCGGTTGTCCGGCCAAGACCGTGAACCGCTCGCGCGGCGGCGCGGTATTGCTCAAGGAGCCGGAGCTGATGCACGACATCGTCGCCGCCGTGCGTCGCGCGGTGCCGAGCGAGATTGCGGTGACCTCGAAGATGCGCCTGGGCTACGACAGTCCCGACGGCGCCCTGGATTGCGCGCGGGCCCTGGCCGACGGCGGCTCGGCCCATGTAGTGGTGCATGCCCGGACCAAGGTCGATGGCTACAGGCCGCCGGCGCACTGGGAGTGGGTGGCGCGGGTGGCCGAGGCGGTGCGCGTGCCGGTGTTCGCCAATGGCGAAGTGTGGACGCTCGACGACTACCTGCGTTGTCGCGAGGTCAGCGGGGTGGAGGACATCATGCTCGGTCGCGGCCTGGTCTCGCGCCCTGGCCTGGCTCGGCAGATCGCCGCCTGGCGCGATGGCGGCGAAATCCGCGAGATGCCCTGGAGCGAGCTGTTGCCGCTGCTGCGCGACTTCTGGCTACAGGCCCGGCGCAAGCTCGCCCCGCGCTATGCCCCGGGCCGTCTCAAGCAGTGGCTGGGCATGCTCACGCGCACCTATCCCGAAGCCGTCGAGCTGTTCGCGCGGATTCGCCGGGAAAGCGATTGCGAAACCATCGACCGGCTGTTGCAGGTGTCGTTCAGCCAGGCGGCCTAGCTTGCGTAGCAGGCCTAGCGGCCGCCGCTGACATCGATGAAGGTGCCGGTGCTGTAGCTGGCTTCGTCCGACGCCAGCCAGAGAATCGCCCGCGCGACTTCCTCCGCCGTGCCGCCGCGTCCTAGCGGTATGCCGCCCTTCAGGCGTTCGATACGGCCGGGCTCGCCGCCGCTGGCGTGGATCTCGGTATCGATCAGTCCGGGCCGCACCGCGTTGACCCGGATACCCTCCGCCGCCACTTCCCTGGCCAGCCCGATGGTCATGCTGTCGATGGCGCCCTTGGCGGCGGCATAGTCGATGTATTCGTTGGGCGATCCCAGCCGCGAGGCCATCGAGGAAACGTTGACGATGCTGCCGCCGCGCCCGCCGTGGCGGGTCGACAGGCGCTTCACCGCCTCGCGGGCGCAGAGGAAGCTGCCGGTCACGTTGGTCGCGAATACCCTGTGCAGGCGCGCCGCGTCGATGTTTTCCAGGCGCGTCTGCGCTTCCAGCATGCCGGCGTTGTTGACCAGCACGTCGAGGCGGCCGAAACGTTCGTCGATGGCGGCGAACAGCCGCTCGACATCGCCTTCCTCGGCTACGTCGGCCGCCACCGCCAGGGCTTCGCCGCCCTGGCGCTCGATGCGCTGGCGCAGCGCTTCGGCGGCCTCGCGGTTGCGCAGATAGTTGAGGACGACCGCATAGCCGCGTTCGGCGGCGAGCAGAGCGGTGGCGGCGCCGATGCCGCGGCTGGCTCCGGTGATCAGCATGACGTTGCGCATGATGATGCTCCCCAGGTCAGTAGCGAGTGAAGGTCAGGTAGTCGGCGTCCCAGCCCAGGCCCTGCCAGAACAGGTTGGACAGCGGCGCGTCGAGGGCCGATTGCGCGCGGATCAGGCCGGCGCCGCGCGAGCGCAGGGCCTCCTCGGCGCTGCCCACCAGTTCCCGGGCCAGGCCCTGGCGGCGGGCCTGCGGCAGTACGTAGAGCTCTGCGATCTCTCCCACCCGTGCCTGACCGTCCTCGATCTGCCACAAGTGGGCGAGGACGAAACCGCGGGGATGCTGCTGGGCCTCCGCCAGCCAGAGCAAGCGGTTGCGCGAGGCGGCCAGGAGCAGTGCCTGGATCGCCTGTTGGTCGCCGGCATCCAGGGTTTCCCCGGCTTCGCGGACATTGGCTTGCCAGAGCGCGGCCACCGCGGGGACGTCGTCGGCGCTGGCCAGGCGAACCCGGTGTTGCTCTGGCGTCGCATCGAGCTCCTGGCCGACCCGCAGCAGGTTGCCGTCGGGATCGACCAGGGCGAATTCGCGCATGCCCCAGGGCTGGTCTTCCAGGGCCGTGATGCGTGGAATCCCCTGACTGCCCAGGCCGAGGGCCGCGGCCTGGCGATGCAGCGCCTGGGCGTCCTCCAGGCGCAGGTAGGCAGCGCTGCAATTGGTCTTCGGTTCGAGCGCTTCGAACAGCGACAGGTGCAGCTCCAGGGCGCCGCGCTGGAGGATGGCGTAGGTCGGATAGCGAGCGCCAAGGTGGAAGCCGAGGGACTGGTAGAAGGCGCTGGCGCTGTCCAGATCGCGGCAGGGGAAGGTCGGGATTGCGCGTTCCATGGCGACGGTTCTCGAAAGGATGAGTTTCGATCTGAGCACGACGAACGGTCGTTCTCAAGGCTCTTGAAATACTTCCGACGATCCCTATCTAGTTCGTGCGGGATGCCGAAGACGGGTTCCGCACCAGAGTACTTGCTGATAATTCAGGAGATTCGCAATGAGCAACGCTTTTTCCCTCGCCCCGCTGTTCCGTCATTCCGTAGGCTTCGATCGCTTCAACGATCTGTTCGAGTCGGCCCTGCGCAATGAGGCTGGGAGTACCTACCCGCCCTACAACGTCGAAAAGCACGGTGACGACGAGTATCGCATCGTCATCGCCGCCGCCGGCTTCCAGGAAGAAGACCTGGACCTGCAGGTCGAGCGCGGCGTGCTGACCGTCAGTGGCGGCAAGCGCGAGAAGTCCACGGACAACGTGACCTACCTGCACCAGGGCATCGCCCAGCGCGCCTTCAAGCTGTCGTTCCGCCTCGCCGACCATATCGAGGTCAAGGCGGCTTCGCTGGCCAACGGCCTGCTGAACATCGACCTGGTCCGGCTGGTTCCGGAAGAAGCCAAGCCGAAGCGTATCGCCATCAATGGCCAGCGCCCGGCACTGGACAACCAGTAACCGTCAGCGGTGATCGAAAAAAGGCGCCTTCGGGCGCCTTTTTTCATTTCGTTGCGCTATCGGCCCGGGGCTCTGCCGGTGTGCCGTCAGGCACCTCGTCCAGCAGGACGTCGAGGTCGACGGCGGCCGCCATCGCCCGGTTGCCTTCGTCGCTGGGGTGCAGATGGTCGCCGGAGTCGTAGCGCGCGGCGAGCCGCGACGGCTGCTCCGGATCGCGCAATGCCGCGTCGAAGTCGATCACCGCATCGAAGGCGCCGGCATGACGGATCCACTCGTTAACCTGCCTGCGCAGGGCTTCCTTGGTGGGCTGGTAATAATCGCTCAACGGCGTGCCGGGCAGTGCGCCCTCGAACGGCGTGAGGGTCGCGCCGACGACCCGGATACCCCGGTTGTGCGCCTGTTCGATCAATTGCCGGTAGCCGGCGATCAGCACTTCCAGGGTGGGCGGTGCGGCATTCCGGGCGAAAGCGGTACCGGGCCAGGCAATGTCGTTGATGCCGAGCATCACCACCATGCTGCTTGCGCCTGGCTGGGCCAGTACGTCGCGGTCCAGACGTGCCAGCGCGCTCGCGCCCATGCCGTCGCTCAGCAGACGGGCGCCGGAAATCCCCGCATTGACCACGGCGACGCCATGCGGGGCCAGGCGTTCGGCGAGGAAGTCCGGCCAACGGCTGTTCCGGTCGAGGCTGGCGCTGGCTCCGTCGGTGATCGAGTCGCCGAGCGTCACCAGCGTCCGCGTTGCCGTTTCGGTTTCGACCAGGATACCTGTCAACAGCAGGCGCGCGGTGGTGCTCTGGCTGTCCGCCGCGTCCAGCTGCAATGCGTGGCTTTGGGTCTGCTCGCCGGCGACGATCCAGCCCGTCTGGCGGCCGTCCCAGTGGAAGGTTTCCATGGGCGTGGCGGCCGGCAGGTAGAGACTCACCAGCACCTGCGAGAGCGCGGCCACCGGCATCGCCACCGGATCGCTGAGTAGCGTGGCCCCGGGCGCGATGGTCGCCGTCCGGCGTCCGCCGAAGGTCACGTCATGCAGGCTGCCGATGGCGACCGCGGCGCGCTCGGAACCCGGTTTGGCCAGGGTGGCCCGGCCGATCCGGATCGGGCGCTTTCCATAGGTATTTGCCAGGACGATGCGCACGCGCGTTCCTCCCAGGCTGATTCGCGCCAGTTGCCGCACCGTCTGGTCGTGCAGTTCGGCCGGCACGTTGCTGGGAAACAGGAAGTCCTCAGCCCAGACCGGCTGCGGGCTGGCCTGCCAGCTGGCGGTCCAGGAAGCGGCCGGCGCGGCGCAGGCGTACAACAGGCTCGTCGCGAGCGCGAAGGCCCGGGTTGCGCTGGAGGTCGCGGCGGGAAGTCTTTCGATGGGTCGTTTCATGTCGTTGAATTCAGTGGTTATCCTGTAGCTGATGATGAATTCAAAGATTTAAGGGAAATAGACCGTAGCGGGGAACATCATTTATGAAGCGAAATCATCAGGCAGGGCGCCATGGCCCGGCTTGAAGTCAACCGTTCCGGCGAACTGGAGGTGTTTGCCCGGGTCGTCGAGTCGGGGGGCTTTTCCGCCGCCGCTCGACGTTGCGGCATGACGCCCTCGGCAGTCAGCAAGCTGATCACCCGGCTCGAACAGCGCCTGGGAACCCGCTTGCTGAACCGCTCCACCCGTCAATTGCAACTGACGCCCGAGGGATGCACGTTCTACGAGCGCGGGGTGCGTATCCTGGCCGACCTGGAGGAAGCCGAGCGGTGTGCGAGCGAAAACGCGGCGCCGCGCGGGCGCTTGCGAGTCAACGCCAACGTGCCTTTCGGACATCATTTCCTGCTGCCGCTGGTGCCCGAGTTCCTCGCGCAGCATCCCGAGGTGACGCTGGATATCGTGCTGACCGATGAGGTCGTCGACATCCTCGAGCAGCGCACCGACGTGGCCGTGCGCGCGGGGCCGCTGAAAAGCTCGAGCCTGGTGGCGCGCAAGCTGGGGAGCACGCGCATGCTGATCGTCGGTGCGCCGGCCTACCTGGCCCGGCATGGCATGCCGGCCACGCCGCAGGCGCTGCTGGGGCACAACCGCCTCGGCGCCAACTATGTGCGAACGCGCTCCGGCTGGCCGCTGCGGGACGCCGGCGAGGAACTCGTGGTGCCGTTGTCGGGCAACGCCCAGGCCAGCGATGGCGAGGCGCTGCGCCGTCTGGCCGTGGCCGGCCTGGGCCTGGCGCGGCTGGCCGCGTTCCAGGTGCGCGAGGACATAGCCGCCGGGCGCCTGATTCCCGTGCTCGAGGCATACAACCCGGGCGACCTGGAGGAAGTCCACGCCGTCTACGTCGGCCAGGGCGGCTATCTGCCGCTGCGCGTGCGGGCGTTCCTGGACTTTCTGGCGGAGCGCGTCGATATGAGCCAGGGTTGATCGCAGTGCTACATGAATACGCCGATTCCGCGGCCGAAAGCTTTTCTTCCTAGCGCTTCAGTAACAGGAGGCAATCCAGATGAGCGATGACATCCAGCGTTACCCCAGCAGCCTGCCGTTTCCCTTTTCCCGCGCGGTGCGGGCCGGCGGCTTCCTGTTTCTTTCCGGACAGGTGCCGATGAGTCTGAGCGGCGAGGTGGTACGTGGCGATATCCAGACCCAGACCGAAGCGGTGATGGCACGCATCGGCGAGACCCTGGAGAGCTGTGGCGCGCGTTTCGACCAACTGGTGAAGGTCACCGTCTGGCTGTCGGACATGGCTCACTTCGCCGGTTTCAACGAGGTCTACCAGCGTCATGTGCAGGGGGCCTTGCCGGTACGCTCGACGGTGACCGCCGGGCTGGCGCTGGGGGTCGACGTGGAGGTCGAGGTGCAGGCGTGGGTCGGCGAGGGCTGAGTCGCGAGGGCATTGGCATGCAGGTCGGGTGAGCGCTGGCCGCGGACGGCGAAGAGGGATGGGCCTACCCGTGGCGTCCGACCTGAATCGCTTCAGGCCGCTGGAGTGCCGTTGCCGAATGCCTGTTCGTCGAGCAGGCGCATGAAGGCGCGCGCGGCGTTCGACAGGGTCCGCTCGGTGTGCAGGATGTAGCCGAGCTGGCGGCTGAGCTGGATGTCCTGTAGCGGCAGGCGCACCACCTGGTCGTCGAGCATGGTCCGCGGCAGCACGCTCCAGGCCAGGCCGATGGAGACCATCATCTTGATGGTCTCCAGGTAGTTGGTGCTCATGGCGATGTTCGGCGTCAGCCCTTCGGCTTCGAACATGCGCCGCACGATGTGGTGGGTGAAGGTGTTGCCGCCGGGGAATACCGCGGGGTGCTTGGCGACGTCGGCGAGGAACACCGTGCCCTGTCGGGCCAGCGGGTGCTCCGGGGCGGCGACGAAGTCCAGCGGGTCGTCCCATACCGGGACTGCGCGCACCGGTTCGGCGGTTTCCGGGGCCAGGGTGATCACCGCCAGTTCCGCACGGCCATGAAGGATCTCCTCGTAGGCCACTTCCGAATCCAGGAACTGGATATCCAGCGCCACCTGCGGATGCGCCCGGGTGAAGGCGCGCAGCAGCGGCGGCAGGCGATGCAGGCCGATGTGGTGGCTGGTGGCCAGGACCAGCCGGCCGCTGACCTCGCCGGTGAGGTTGTTCAGCGCCCGGCGGGTGTCGTCGAGCACGTTGAGCAACTGGTAGGCGCGCGGCAGCAGGGCGCGGCCGGCCTCGGTGAGGTTGACCTCGCGGCCGACCCGGTCGAACAGCCGGGCATTGAGCTGCTGTTCGAGGGCGGCGATGCGCTTGCTCACCGCCGGTTGGGTCAGGTGCAGGCGCTCGCCGGCTTCGGAGAAGCTGCCGGTCTCGGCAATGGCGATGAAGGTGTTGAGGCTGTTCAGGTCCATTGCGGGCCTCCGCTGGTTTCGGCTGCCCGGAGCTTAGCGCCAATGGATTCCTGTTGGGAATGCTTTGGATGAAAAATATGAATTTGAGTTATTCGTAGACAAGCCATAGGATCATCCTCACAAGCCCTGTGGGCATAGAAATGAGCTGATGAGGAAATCCCGATGGCCGGCAAGACCCTCTACGACAAACTCTGGGACATGCACCTGGTCAAGCAGCGCGACGACGGTTCGGCGCTGATCTACATCGACCGCCATATCCTGCACGAAGTGACCTCGCCGCAGGCCTTCGAGGGTCTTCGCCTGGCTGGGCGCAAGCCGTGGCGGATCGACGCCAACATCGCCACCCCGGACCACAACGTGCCGACCACCCGCACCGAGCGCAAGGGCGGCATCGCCGCCATCGCCGACGAGGTCTCGCGCCTGCAGGTGCAGACCCTCGACGAGAACTGCGACGACTTCGGCATCACCGAATTCAAGATGAACGACGTGCGCCAGGGCATCGTCCATGTGGTCGGTCCGGAGCAGGGCGCGACCCTCCCGGGGATGACCGTGGTCTGCGGCGACTCGCACACTTCCACCCACGGCGCCTTCGGCGCGCTGGCCCACGGCATCGGCACTTCCGAGGTCGAGCATGTGCTGGCGACCCAGTGCCTGGTGGCGAA
Organism: Pseudomonas sp. HMSC067G02; assembly: GCF_001813485.1. Classification (NCBI taxonomy): domain Bacteria; kingdom Pseudomonadati; phylum Pseudomonadota; class Gammaproteobacteria; order Pseudomonadales; family Pseudomonadaceae; genus Pseudomonas; species Pseudomonas sp. HMSC067G02. The sequence continues at coordinate 28,414 of NZ_KV812647.1, read as the reverse complement.
GAAGATGAAGAACATGCTGGTCAAGGTCGAAGGCAGGCTGCCGGCCGGCGTCACGGCGAAGGATATCGTCCTCGCGGTGATCGGCAGGATCGGCACCGCCGGCGGCAACGGCCACGCCATCGAGTTCGCCGGCAGCGCCATCCGCGACCTGTCCATCGAAGGGCGGATGACCATCTGCAACATGTCGATCGAGGCGGGCGCCCGCGTCGGCCTGGTCGCCGTCGACCAGAAGACCATCGACTACGTGAAGGGCCGGCCCTTCGCGCCGAGCGCCGAGCAATGGGACCAGGCCGTCGCCTGCTGGCAGGGGCTGGTGTCGGACGCCGATGCCCGCTTCGATACCGTGGTCGAGCTGGACGCCGCGCAGATCAAGCCGCAGGTCAGCTGGGGCACGTCGCCGGAAATGGTCCTGGCCGTGGACCAGAACGTGCCGGACCCGGCCCGCGAGAGCGACCCGATCAAGCGCGGTTCGATCGAGCGCGCCTTGAAGTACATGGGCCTGCGGCCGAACCAGGCGATCACCGACATCCAGCTGGACCGGGTATTCATCGGTTCCTGCACCAACTCGCGGATCGAGGACCTGCGTGCCGCCGCCGAAGTGGCCAGGGGCCGCAAGGTCGCCGCGACCATCAAGCAGGCGCTGGTGGTGCCGGGTTCCGGGTTGGTCAAGGAGCAGGCCGAGAAGGAAGGCCTGGACCGGATCTTCATCGAGGCCGGCTTCGAATGGCGCGAGCCGGGCTGTTCCATGTGCCTGGCGATGAACCCGGACCGGCTGGAGAGCGGCGAACACTGCGCCTCGACCTCCAACCGCAACTTCGAGGGCCGTCAGGGCGCCGGTGGCCGTACCCACTTGGTCAGCCCGGCGATGGCCGCCGCCGCAGCCGTCAACGGCCGCTTCATCGATGTCCGCGAATTGCTCGCCTGAGGAGAACCGAGATGAAACCCTATACCCAGACGACCGGTCTCGTCGCTCCGCTGGATCGCGCCAACGTCGATACCGATCAGATCATTCCCAAGCAATTCCTCAAGTCGATCAAGCGCACCGGCTTCGGCCCCAACCTGTTCGACGAATGGCGCTACCTGGATGTCGGGCAGCCGGGACAGGACAACTCGAAGCGTCCGCTGAACCCGGACTTCGTCCTCAACCAGCCGCGCTACCAGGGCGCCAGCGTACTGCTGGCGCGGGAGAACTTCGGCTGCGGCTCGTCCCGCGAGCACGCGCCCTGGGCGCTGGACGAGTACGGTTTCCGCACGGTGATCGCACCGAGCTATGCCGACATCTTCTTCAACAACAGTTTCAAGAACGGCTTGCTGCCGATCATCCTGCCCGAGGCCGAGGTGGACGAACTGTTCCGCCAGGTCGAGGCGAACGAAGGCTACCAGTTGTCCATCGACCTGGCGGCGCAGACCGTTACCCGTCCTGATGGCAAGGTGCTGGGTTTCGAGGTCGACCCGTTCCGCAAGCATTGCCTGCTCAACGGCCTCGACGACATCGGCCTGACGCTGCAGGACGCCGATGCGATCCGCGCCTTCGAGGACGGCTACCGCCAGCAGCAGCCCTGGCTGTTCCGCTGAGCGGCACGCGAGTCCCCTTGCCGGGCGCATCCTGGGTAGGGTGCGCCCGGTTTTTCTCCTGGAGTAGGTTCATGAGCGACCATGATGACGTTGTCCAGCGCCAGTTCGGCGCCCAGGCTGCGGCCTACCTGAGCAGCGCCGTGCATGCCCAGGGCGAGGAATTCGCCTTGCTGCGCGACGCCCTGGCCGGGCGCCCGGAAGCGCGGGTCCTCGACCTGGGTTGCGGCGCCGGCCACGTGAGCTTCCAGGTCGCCGCCCTGGCAGGGGAGGTGGTGGCCTACGATCTTTCCGCCGAGATGCTCGCCGTGGTGGCGCAGAGCGCCGCGGAACGGGGCATGGCGAACATCCGCACCGAGCAGGGCAAGGCGGAGAGCCTGCCCTTCGCCGACGGCGAGTTCGATTTCGTCTTCAGTCGCTATTCCACCCATCACTGGCGCGACGTCGGCCTGGCCCTGCGCGAGGTGCGGCGGGTGCTCAAGCCCGGCGGGGTGGCGATCTTCGTCGACGTGGCGGCGCCCGGGCAGGCCTTGCCGGACACCTTCCTGCAGACCGTCGAGCTGCTCCGCGACACCAGCCATGTGCGCAACTACTCGCCGGCCGAGTGGGCGCGCCTGAGCGGCGAGGCGGGCTTGCTGGTCACCGGAAGCCGGCGCCAGCGTCTGCGCTTGGAGTTCCAGTCGTGGGTCGAGCGGATGCGTACGCCGGAGGTGTTCCGCCAGGCGATCCGCAGCTTGCAGCTGGCGGTGGGCGAGGAAGTCAGAGAGTATTTCGAGATTGCCGACGACGGCTCGTTCAGCACCGACGTGCTGGTGCTGTGGCTGCGTCGGGAGTGACGGTTCGATCACGGCGGCGCATGCCCGCCGTTCAATGAATGAAGGACAAGAGGGTGTTATGAGCAAGCAGATCCTGATTCTCCCCGGTGACGGTATCGGCCCGGAAATCATGGCGGAAGCGGTCAAGGTGCTGGAACTGGCCAACGACAGGTTCCAGCTCGGCTTCGAACTGGCCGAGGACGTCATCGGTGGCGCGGCCATCGACAAGCACGGCGTGCCGCTGGCCGACCAGACCCTGCAGCGCGCGCGCCAGGCCGATGCGGTGCTGCTGGGCGCGGTAGGAGGGCCGAAATGGGACAGGATCGAACGCGATATCCGTCCCGAGCGCGGCCTGCTGAAGATCCGCTCGCAACTGGGCCTGTTCGCCAACCTGCGTCCGGCCATCCTCTACCCGCAACTGGCCGCGGCCTCCAGCCTGAAGCCGGAAGTGGTCGCCGGGCTGGACATCCTCATCGTCCGCGAACTGACCGGCGGCATCTACTTCGGCCAGCCCCGCGAACAGCGCGTGCTGGAGAACGGCGAGCGCCAGGCCTACGACACCCTGCCGTACAGCGAGAGCGAAATCCGTCGTATCGCCCGCGTCGGTTTCGACATGGCCCGCGTACGCAACAACAGGCTCTGTTCGGTGGACAAGGCCAACGTCCTCGCCTCCAGCCAGCTGTGGCGGGAAGTGGTGGAAGAGGTGGCGAAGGACTACCCGGACGTCGAGCTTTCCCATATGTACGTGGACAACGCCGCCATGCAGCTGGTGCGCGCGCCCAAGCAGTTCGACGTGATGGTCACCGACAACATGTTCGGCGACATCCTGTCGGATGAGGCTTCCATGCTGACCGGTTCCATCGGCATGCTGCCTTCTGCCTCGCTCGACGCGAACAACAAGGGCATGTACGAACCCTGCCACGGTTCCGCCCCGGACATCGCCGGTCAGGGCATCGCCAACCCGTTGGCGACCATCCTCTCGGTCTCGATGATGCTGCGCTACAGCTTCAGCCAGGCGACCGCCGCCGACGCCATCGAGCAGGCGGTGAGCAAGGTCCTCGACCAGGGATTGCGCACCGGCGACATCTGGTCCGAAGGCTGCCGCAAGGTCGGCACCCGGGAAATGGGCGATGCCGTAGTCGCGGCACTCAAGAATCTGTAATCTGACGGGCTTGGCCGGCGCCATGATGGCTGCCGGCCAGCTCACTTCTCTCATATAGGTGTAGTTGCGATGAAGCGTGTAGGTCTGATCGGTTGGCGCGGGATGGTGGGTTCCGTACTCATGCAGCGGATGCTGGAAGAGCGGGACTTCGACCTGATCGAGCCGGTGTTCTTCACCACGTCGAACGTCGGTGGCCAGGGCCCGGAAGTGGGCAAGGACATCGCTCCGCTGAAGGACGCCTACAGCATCGACGAGCTGAAGACCCTCGACGTGATCCTGACCTGCCAGGGTGGCGACTACACCAGCGAAGTATTCCCCAAGCTGCGCGAGGCCGGCTGGCAGGGCTACTGGATCGATGCTGCCTCCAGCCTGCGCATGGAAGACGACGCGGTGATCGTCCTCGACCCGGTCAACCGCAAGGTCATCGACCAGGCCCTGGACGCCGGCACCCGCAACTACATCGGCGGCAACTGCACCGTCAGCCTGATGCTGATGGCCTTGGGCGGGCTGTTCGACGCCGGGCTGGTCGAGTGGATGAGCGCCATGACCTACCAGGCCGCCTCCGGCGCCGGCGCGCAGAACATGCGTGAACTGCTCAAGCAGATGGGCGCCGCCCATGCATCGGTGGCGGATGACCTGGCCAACCCGGCCAGCGCGATCCTCGACATCGATCGCAAGGTGGCGGAGACCCTGCGCAGCGAAGCCTTCCCCACCGAGCATTTCGGCGCGCCGCTGGGCGGCAGCCTGATCCCCTGGATCGACAAGGAACTGCCCAACGGGCAGAGCCGCGAAGAGTGGAAGGCCCAGGCGGAGACCAACAAGATCCTCGCCCGCTTCAAGAACCCGATCCCGGTCGACGGTATCTGCGTGCGCGTCGGCGCCATGCGTTGCCACAGCCAGGCGCTGACCATCAAGTTGAACAAGGATGTGCCGCTGACCGACATCGAGGGCCTGATCAGCCAGCACAATCCCTGGGTCAAGCTGGTGCCGAACCACCGCGAGGTAAGCGTGCGCGAGCTGACCCCGGCCGCCGTCACCGGCACCCTGAGCGTTCCGGTCGGGCGCCTGCGCAAACTGAACATGGGCTCCCAGTATCTCGGCGCCTTCACCGTCGGCGACCAGTTGCTGTGGGGCGCTGCCGAGCCGCTGCGGCGCATGTTGCGCATCCTGCTGGAGCGCTGATAGATCCGGCGCCGCCCGCAATGGGCGGCGCCTCGATTGCCTGGGCGAAGGTGGGCAAGTAAAGTGCCACGCCTATTTCGCAGACCGCCGAGGCTTTTCCCATGTCCCAGCCCCTCAATGTCGCAGTCGTAGGCGCCACCGGATCGGTTGGCGAGGCTCTGGTCGGTCTCCTCGACGAACGCGACTTCCCGCTTCATCGTCTGCATCTGCTGGCCAGCGCCGAGTCGGCCGGGCAGCGCATGGGTTTCGCCGAAAGCAGCCTGCGCGTCGGCGATGTCGATAGCTTCGATTTTTCCAGTGTCGGCCTGGCCTTCTTCGCCGCGGCAGCCGAGGTGTCGCGTGCCCATGCCGAGCGCGCCCGCGCGGCGGGTTGTTCGGTGATCGACCTGAGCGGCGCCCTGGAACCGAGCGTCGCACCGCCGGTCATGGTGTCGGTGAATGCCGAACGCCTGGCCTCGCAAGCGGCGCCGTTCCTTTTGTCCAGTCCTTGCGCCGTAGCCGCCGAACTGTGCGAAGTGCTGGCGCCACTCCTGGCCACGCTGGATTGCCGGCAACTGAACCTGACAGCCTGCCTCTCCGTCTCCAGCCTGGGGCGCGAAGGGGTCAAGGAACTCGCCCGGCAGACCGCCGAACTGCTCAATGCGCGCCCCCTGGAGCCGCGTCTCTTCGACCGCCAGATCGCCTTCAACCTGCTGGCGCAGGTCGGCGCGGTGGATGGCGAGGGGCACAGCGCCATCGAGCGGCGCATCTTCGCGGAGGTGCAGGCCTTGCTTGGCGAGCGTATCGGACCGTTGAACGTTACCTGCATCCAGGCGCCGGTATTCTTCGGCGATAGCCTCAGCGTGACCCTGCAGTGCGCGGAACCGGTGGACCTGGCCGCGGTGACGCGGGTCCTCGATGCGACGAAAGGTATCGAATGGGTCGGCGAGGGCGATTATCCGACGGTGGTCGGCGATGCCCTCGGCCAGGACGAGACCTATGTCGGCCGGGTGAGGGCGGGGCAGGCTGATCCCTGTCAGGTCAATTTGTGGATTGTGTCTGATAATGTGCGAAAAGGTGCCGCGCTGAATGCCGTGCTCCTGGGTGAGTTGTTGATAAAACACTATCTGTAAAAGATACTTACCCACAGATTTGTAGAATTATTCGAGCTTGTTAATACTGGTTCGATCCGCTGCTGCCGGGGAGCGTCCGTCCATGCATGGCTGGGCGAGCGGACAGCAAGCACCGACGCACTCCCTCTCGTGAATCGAGAAAAGATATTAAAACCAAGGGATTACACTATGGTTCGGCTTCGTACACTGGTTCGGGCAATCGCGGCGGCCTCGGTCCTGACTTCCGGCATGGCGCATGGATTGGGACTGGGGGAAATCACCCTGAAGTCGGCGTTGAACCAACCGTTGGATGCCGAGATCGAGCTGCTCGAAGTTCGTGACCTGGGTTCGGGCGAGGTGATCCCGAGCCTGGCGTCGCCGGAAGAGTTCAGCAAGGCGGGCGTCGATCGCCTGTACTACCTCACCGACCTGAAGTTCACGCCGGTGGTGAAGCCCAACGGCAAGAGCGTCATTCGCGTGACCTCGTCGAAGCCGGTGCAGGAGCCCTACCTGAACTTCCTGGTCCAGGTGCTCTGGCCGAACGGCCGCCTGCTGCGCGAGTACACCGTCCTGCTGGATCCGCCGCTGTACTCCCCGCAGGCCGCGGCAAGCGCTCCGCAAGCGCCGGTCAGCGCGCCGCGCGCGACCGGCGCCCCGCGAGCCCCGCAGGCGCCGGCTCCGGTGCGTACCACCGCGCCGGTAGGCAGCGACACCTATCGTACCGTTTCCAACGACACGCTCTGGGAGATCGCCCAGCGCAACCGTACCGATCGCGTTTCCGTACCCCAGGCGATGCTTGCGTTCCAGGAACTGAATCCGGGCGCCTTCGTCGATGGCAACATCAACCGGCTGAAGAGCGGCCAGGTCCTGCGCATTCCCACCGAACAGCAGATGCTGGAGCGCTCGCCGCGCGAGGCGCTGTCCCAGGTGCAGGCGCAGAACCAGAGCTGGCGCGGCAGCCGCAATCCGGCCGCGGGCAGCGCTGGCGCCAGGCAGTTGGATGCGACCCAGCGCAATACCGCCGGGTCGGCGCCATCCAAGGTCGACGCCACGGACAACCTGCGCCTGGTGTCTGGCGAGGGCAAGGCCAGCAAGGGGGCCGACAAGGGCGGGAAGGGCGACAGCAAGGCGATCGCCGATACCCTGGCGGTGACCAAGGAAAGCCTCGATAGCACTCGCCGCGAGAACGAAGAACTGCAGAGCCGCATGCAGGATCTGCAGAGCCAGTTGGACAAGCTGCAGAAGTTGATCCAGTTGAAGGACGCCCAGTTGGCCAAGCTGCAAGGGCAGTTGGGCGCCGAAGGCCAGGGCGCAGCCCAGCCGAACGCAGCCCTGCCGGATGCGTCCCAGCCCAATGCAGCCGCGCAGGCGCCGGCTCAGCCCGGGACTCCCGCTGCGGCAGCGCCGACTCCTGCTCCGGCCGGAGACGCACCCGCCGCTCCGGCGCAGCCTCCGGTGGCGCCGCCGCCCGCGCCAGTTGCCGAGAAGCCTCCGGCACCTGCCGTTCCGGCGCCCGCTCCGGTACAGGCGGCAGAACAGCCGGCACCGAGCTTCCTCGACGAACTGCTGGCCAACCCGCTGTGGTTGGCGGTGATCGGCGGTAGCGCACTGCTGGCGTTGCTGGTGCTGCTGATGATCCTGTCGCGGCGCAATGCGCAGAAAGAGAAGGAAGAAGCCCAGGCTTTCGCCGCGGATGCCGGCGAGGAACAGGAGGATGCGCTGGACCTGGGAAAGGACGGCTTCGACGACCTGACCCTCGACGAGCCTGAACCGCAGGTCGCAGCCGCTGCGCCGCAGGTCGAGAAGACCACTGCGCAGACTTCCGATGCTCTGGGCGAGGCCGACATCTATATCGCCTACGGGCGTTTCAACCAGGCCGCCGAACTGTTGCAGAACGCCATCTACGACGAGCCGCAGCGCACCGACCTGCGCCTCAAGCTGATGGAAGTCTATGCCGAGATGGGTGATCGCGAAGGTTTCGCTCGCCAGGAAAACGAGCTGCGCGAAATCGGCGGCGCACAGCCGCAGGTCGAGCAGCTCAAGTCGCGCTATCCGGCAATGGTCGCGGTCGCCGCGGTTGCCGGCCTGGCCGGCGCCAAGCTGGCGCAGGACGAGCTGGATAGCTTCAGCCTCGACGATCTGTCGCTCGACGACAGCGGTCACGCGGCCAAGCCGGATGCGGCAGGACAGGATCTCGACGACGCCTTCGACCTGAGCCTGGACGACCTGGGCGGCGGCGATCTTGGCAGCGACGACGTGCAGGCCGACCTCAAGTCCGACAGCGGGGCGCTGGACGACCTGACCCTGGACAGCGATCTGGACCTGGCGGCCTCGACCGCGGCGGACAAGCCTGTCGACGATCTCGACTTCGGCCTGGATTTCGCGGAGTTGGCAGAGACTCCGAGCCAACCCAAGCATGACGACCTGGGCGATTTCTCCCTGGATCTCGATGCGCCGGAAGACAAGCTTTCGGACGACGACTTCCTGCTTTCGCTGAACGACGAGGTGCCCGCCGCGGCACCCGCCGACAACGAATTCACCCTCGATACCGAGGCTGCCGAAGAGCCGGCGTTGTCCCTGCCGGACGACTTCGACCTGTCGCTGGCCGACGAGCCGACGGAGCCGGCCGCTCCGGAGAAGGGCGAGGACAGTTTCGCCGCCCAGTTGGACGAGGTGAGTGCGCAGTTGGACGAGTTGGCCAGCAACCTTGACGAGCCGAAGAGCGCGGCGCCGAGTTTCTCCGCCGAGGATGCAGCGGTCGCCTCCGCCCTGGACGGAGACGCCGACGATGACTTCGACTTCCTCTCCGGTGCCGACGAAGCGGCGACCAAGCTGGATCTGGCTCGCGCCTACATCGACATGGGCGATAGCGAAGGCGCGCGCGATATCCTCGACGAAGTCCTGGCCGAAGGTAACGACAGCCAGCAGGCGGAAGCCCGCGAGTTGCTGGAGCGCCTGGCCTGATCCGGAAATGAAGCGACCCTCATGAACGATGTTGTTCCGCCAGCGGCAGCCGAATCGGCTGCCGCTGGCGTTTCCAGAATCGCCCTCGGCATCGAGTACAAGGGCTCCCGCTATCGTGGCTGGCAGCGCCAGGAAGCCGGCGTGCCTTCCGTGCAGGAAGCGCTGGAGCGCGCCTTGTCGAAGGTTGCCGCCGAGCCGGTCGGGGTGATCTGCGCCGGCCGTACCGACGCTGCCGTTCATGCCAGCGGCCAGGTGGTGCATTTCGACACCGCGGTGGAGCGCCCGTTGAAAGCATGGGTGATGGGCACCAACGCCAACCTGCCCGCGGATATCAGTGTGACCTGGGCGAGGGTGATGCCGGCGCATTTCCACGCGCGCTTCTCGGCCATGGCCCGGCGCTATCGCTACGCCATCTACAACGATCCGATCCGCCCGGCGCACCTGGCCGAGGAGGTCACCTGGAACCATCGGCCGCTGGATATCGGGCGGATGCGCGAGGCGGCCCAGGTACTGGTCGGCACCCATGACTTCACCTCGTTTCGGGCGGTGCAGTGCCAGGCCAAGTCGCCGGTCAAGACCATGCATCACGTGCGCTTGCTGGAGCATGGTCGGTTGATCGTGCTGGACATCCGCGGTAACGCTTTCCTTCACCATATGGTGCGCAACATCGCTGGCGTCCTGATGACCATCGGTGCCGGCGAGCGGCCGATCGAATGGGCGAAGGAGGTGCTCGAGGCGCGCGACCGGCGCGCCGGTGGGGTCACCGCGCACCCCTACGGACTCTATCTGGTGCGGGTGGAGTACCCCGGGGAGTTCGAGTTGCCCGAGCGCTACCTGGGGCCGCATTTCCTTTCCGGATTGCCCGATATCGTCGGCTGACGTCGAATCGGGCTTTTGCTACCATCGAGAATTCCCGCCGGACCGGCCGTCCGGCGGTTCGTCGCTCACTCGCCGAGGATTCTCCGTCGTTGCCAGCCGTTCGCATCAAGATCTGCGGTATCACCCGAGTCGAGGACGCCCTGGCCGCCGCCGCGGCGGGCGCCGATGCCATCGGCCTGGTGTTCTATGCGAAGAGCCCGCGGGCGGTGGATATCCATCGGGCGCGGGAAATCGTTCGTGCCCTGCCGCCGTTCGTGACCAGCGTCGGCCTGTTCGTCAACGCCAGCCGCTGCGAACTGGGCGAGATTCTCGATGCGGTGCCGCTGGACCTACTGCAATTCCATGGCGACGAGCGCGCCGAGGACTGCGAGGGACATCGGCGACCCTACCTGAAAGCCCTGCGGATGAAGCCCGGCGACGACATCGTCGGGCGCGCGGCGGCATATCCGGGAGCTGCCGGGATTCTCCTGGATACCTATGTGGAAGGCGTGCCCGGCGGCACGGGGGCGGCGTTCGACTGGTCGCTGGTGCCGGCCGACCTGGGCAAACCCCTGGTGCTGGCCGGCGGTCTGACGCCGGATAACGTCGGCAGGGCAGTCGAGCAGGTCAAGCCCTACGCGGTGGACGTCAGCGGTGGCGTCGAGGCGAGCAAGGGAATCAAGGATGCGGCGAGGGTCCGCGCGTTCGTGGACGCGGTGCGTTCGCGGCGCCGCGACGAGACATGATGTGACGGCGGGCGGCCCGCCGCCGTCCACTAGCGTGTCGCCGTTTCCGCGACAACGCCCGGCCGCCGATAGGGAGGCCAGATATTTCGCGATAGCCGCTCGCCGGGTATCGCCCAGGTGACCGCGCAGGCGGGGGATGGGACAGGCCGCGAAACGCTTCGCAGCCGTGGGGCCCACCGCTGCCGGCGGTCACGAAGATGAATTTGCTCAGGGACGCCGTCACCGGATCGGTGCGGCCATCCCGACCTTGCACTGGAGAACAAAGAGCATGAGCAACTGGCTGGTAGACAAGCTGATCCCTTCCATCATGCGTTCCGAGTCCCAGAAGAGTTCGGTACCGGAAGGCCTGTGGCACAAATGCCCGTCCTGCGAAGCCGTGCTGTACCGTCCGGAGCTGGAAAAGACCCTGGATGTCTGCCCGAAGTGCGACCACCACATGCGCATCAACGCGCGTACCCGCCTGGACATCTTCCTCGATGAGGACGGTCGCGAGGAGCTGGGTGCCGACCTCGAGCCGGTGGACCGCCTGAAATTCCGCGACAGCAAGAAGTACAAGGATCGCCTCGCCGCGGCACAGAAGGACACCGGCGAGAAGGACGCGCTGATCGCCATGAGCGGCAAGCTGCAGGGTATGCCGGTGGTCGCCTGCGCCTTCGAGTTCTCCTTCATGGGCGGTTCGATGGGCGCCATCGTCGGCGAGCGCTTCGTTCGCGCGGCCAACGTCGCCCTGGAGAAGCGCTGCCCGCTGATCTGCTTCTCCGCCTCCGGCGGCGCGCGCATGCAGGAAGCGCTGATCTCGCTGATGCAGATGGCCAAGACTTCGGCGGTCCTGGCGCGCCTGCGCGAAGAAGGCATCCCGTTCGTCTCGGTATTGACCGACCCGGTCTACGGCGGCGTTTCCGCCAGCCTGGCGATGCTCGGCGACGTGATCGTCGGCGAACCCAAGGCGCTGATCGGCTTCGCCGGTCCCCGCGTGATCGAGCAGACCGTCCGCGAGAAGCTGCCGGAAGGCTTCCAGCGTAGCGAGTTCCTCCTCGAGCATGGCGCCATCGACATGATCGTGCATCGTGCCGAGTTGCGGCCGCGCCTGGCCAATCTGCTGTCGGCCTTCACTCATTCGCCGAGCCCCGTATCCGCATGACCCAGCGTTCCCTGGCCGATTGGCTGAGCTATCTCGAACAACTCCATCCGACGGCCATCGACATGGGCCTGGAGCGTTCCCGCGAGGTAGCGCGCCGGCTCGGCCTGGGAAGGCCGGCGAAACGCGTGGTCACCGTTACCGGGACCAACGGCAAGGGCTCTACCTGCGCCCTGCTCGCCGAGCTGCTGCGTGAGCAGGGGGTGTCGGTCGGGGTCTACAGCTCGCCGCACCTGCTGCGCTACAACGAGCGGGTGCGGATCGACGGCATCGAGGCCGGCGATGCGCAACTGTGCGACGCCTTCTCCGCGGTGGAGGCCGCACGCGGCGAGATTTCCCTGACCTATTTCGAAATGGGCACGCTGGCCGCCTTCTGGCTGTTCGAGCGCGCCGGGCTGGACTTCGCGGTGCTGGAAGTCGGCCTTGGCGGGCGCCTGGATGCGGTCAACCTGATCGACGCCGACCTGGCGCTGATCACCAGCATCGGCCTGGACCATGCCGAGTGGCTGGGCGATACCCGCGAAAGCGTGGCTTTCGAGAAAGCCGGTATCCTGCGCGCCGGCAAACCGGCCCTGTGCGGCGATCTCGATCCCCCGCAGCCATTGCTGGAGCAGGTGGCTGCGCTGGGGGCACCGCTTTACCTGCGCGGTCGCGACTACGACCTGGCGCTCGCCGATCATGGCTGGCACTGGCGCGGGCTGGCCGCGGACGGCCAGGCGCTGGCGCTGCACGATCTGCCGTTGCTCGAGTTGCCCATGGAAAACGCCGCGCTGGCCCTGCAGGCCTACGCGTTGCTCGAGTTGCCCTGGCAGGCGGAGCGCCTGGCCGAGGCGCTGCGGCGGACCCGGGTGACCGGTCGCCTCGATCGCCGCGACCTGTCCTGGAACGGCCAGCCACGCCAGCTCCTGCTGGACGTCGGGCACAATCCCCAGGCCGCCCAGTACCTGGCGCAACGCCTGCGTGCCGCAGCGCCACGAGGACGCTACCTGGCGGTCTTCGGCCTGCTGGCGGACAAGGACCTGGATGGCGTACTGGAACCCTTGACCGGCTTGGTGCAGGATTGGGCCGTTGCACCGTTGCCGACCCCGCGTTCGCGGCCGGCCGCGGAGCTGGAGGCGGCGCTGATCCTGCGCCAGGTTCCGGCGAGCAGCCATGCGGATATCGCCGCCGCCCTGGACGCGCAGTGCGCCAAGGCTACCGCGGATGATGTCATTCTGCTGTTCGGATCGTTCTATAGCGTGGCCGAAGGCCTGGAATGGCTGGCCCGTAGAACGGATAAGGGGGAGTAAATCATGGCCTTGCTGGAAAGAGGGCTGAAGCAGCGCATCGTCGGGGCGTTGGTGCTGATCGCCCTGGCGGTGATCTTCCTGCCGATGCTGTTCACCCGCGAAGACGAGTCGCGCCAGGTCGTGGTGGAAGCGCCGCCGCGCCCGCAAGCGCCGGCCATGCCCAGTGTCGAGGTGCAGCCGACCGAGGTGCCGGAACTGCAGCCCGGCGAAGAAGACATCGCTCCCGAGATCGTCGAGGAAGGCTCCTCGGCCGCCGCCGGCCAGCCCAGCCAGCCGATCGGCGGCCTGCCGGCGACCCCGCCGCCTGCCCAGACCCAGGCGCCGGCCGCCAGCCCGCCGCCAAGCCAGCCGCAACCGCCCGCTGCGCCGCCGAGCCCGCCGCCCGCGGAGAAGCGCCTGGACGCCAACAACCTGCCGCAGAGCTGGTCGGTACAGCTTGCCAGCCTGTCCAACCGGGCGCGCGCCGAGGAACTGCAGAAGACCCTGCGCTCCCAGGGCTACAACGCCTACATCCGCAGTTTCGATGGGATGAACCGGGTCTTCGTCGGGCCGGTGATCCAGCGCGCCGAGGCGGATCGCCTGCGCGACCAGCTGAGCAAGCAGCAGAAGCTCAACGGCTTCGTCGTGCGCTTCCAGCCGGAACGCGGTTGACCGCGACCCGCGGCTTACCGTCGCGGGCGCGCTCTGCTAAAATGCAGCGCCTTTTCTGCTTGTGGGCTGCATAGTGGCATTTACCTGGGTCGATTGGACGATGGTCGCCATCATCGTCGTTTCCAGCCTGATCAGTCTGAGTCGCGGCTTCGTCAAGGAAGCCTTGTCCCTGCTTACCTGGATAGTCGCCGGCGCGGTGGCCTGGATGTTCGGCGGGGCGCTGGCGCAGCACCTGGGCGAATACATCCAGACCCCCTCGGCCCGCATCATCGCAGCCTGCGCGCTGCTGTTCATCGCGACCCTGCTGCTCGGGGCGCTGGTCAACTACCTCATCGGCGAACTGATCCGGGTCACCGGCCTGTCCGGCACCGACCGCTTCCTCGGCATGGTCTTCGGCGGTGCGCGCGGCGTACTGCTGGTCGTGCTGCTGGTCGGCCTGCTCAGCCTGGCCCCGGTACAGCAGGACCCTTGGTGGCAGCAGTCGGTGCTGATGCCGCATTTCCTGATGGTTGCCGACTGGTCGAAGAACTTCATTCTCGGTTTCGCCGGCCAGTGGTTGCCGGCCGCGCCGATAACGCCGCCGAGCGGCATCGGCGGGCTGCTTCCCAGCCAGTGATTTTGGCGGGACACTGGCTGAGGCCAAGTCCCGCGGTTTTCCAGGGCGGCGCGTCGATGGCGCGGCGCCGGCGGCACAGGACGTGCCGCGAGCCAGTCGGCGGCGAAGGTCGCCGATTCGCGGGAGCCAGCGGCCCACGAGGCCCTGGTCAGCTCGATGGTCCGGGACGGACCGATCGCGCTTCCCATCTTTCCAGCTTGAGCCAAGTAGGGGTTGCGTCACATGTGTGGCATCGTCGGTATCGTGGGCAAGTCGAACGTCAATCAGGCGCTGTATGACGCGCTCACCGTCCTCCAACATCGCGGCCAGGACGCTGCCGGTATCGTCACCTGCCATGACGATAAGCTGTACCTGCGCAAGGACAACGGCCTGGTCCGCGACGTCTTCCAGCAGCGCCACATGCAGCGCCTGATCGGCAGCGTCGGCATCGGCCATGTGCGTTACCCGACCGCCGGCAGCTCCAGCTCGGCGGAGGCGCAGCCGTTCTACGTCAACTCGCCCTACGGCATTACCCTGGCGCACAACGGCAACCTGACCAATGTCGAGCAGTTGGCCAAGGAAATCTACGAATCCGACCTGCGCCACGTGAACACCAACTCCGACTCGGAAGTGCTGCTCAACGTGTTCGCCCACGAGCTGGCGGTGCGCAACAAGCTGCAGCCCACCGAGGAGGACATCTTCGCCGCGGTTTCCTGCGTGCACGACCGTTGCGTCGGCGGCTACGCGGTGGTGGCGATGATCACCGGCCACGGCATCGTCGGTTTCCGCGACCCCAATGCGATCCGTCCGATCGTCTTCGGCCAGCGGCATACCGAGAATGGCGTCGAATACATGATCGCCTCCGAGAGCGTGGCCCTGGACGTACTCGGCTTCACCCTGATCCGCGACCTGGCGCCGGGCGAGGCGGTATACATCACCGAGGAAGGCAAGCTCTACACCCGCCAGTGCGCCAAGGCGCCGAAATACGCGCCGTGCATCTTCGAGCACGTCTACCTGGCGCGTCCGGATTCGATCATGGACGGCATCTCGGTGTACAAGGCGCGCCTGCGCATGGGCGAGAAGCTTGCCGACAAGATCCTCCGCGAGCGTCCCGACCACGACATCGACGTGGTCATCCCGATCCCGGACACCAGCCGCACCGCGGCGCTGGAACTGGCCAACCGGCTCGGCGTGAAGTTCCGCGAGGGCTTCGTCAAGAACCGCTACATCGGCCGCACCTTCATCATGCCCGGCCAGGCGGCGCGGAAGAAATCCGTGCGGCAGAAGCTCAACGCCATCGAGCTGGAGTTCCGCGGCAAGAACGTGATGCTGGTGGATGACTCCATCGTCCGCGGCACCACCTGCAAGCAGATCATCCAGATGGCCCGCGAGGCCGGGGCGAAGAACGTCTACTTCTGCTCCGCCGCGCCGGCCGTGCGCTACCCCAACGTCTACGGCATCGACATGCCGAGTGCGCACGAGCTGATCGCGCACAATCGCAGCACCGAGGACGTCAGCAAGCTGATCGGCGCCGACTGGCTGGTCTACCAGGACCTGCCCGATCTGATCGACGCGGTCGGCGGCGGCAAGATCAAGATCGATCACTTCGACTGCGCCGTGTTCGACGGCGAGTACGTGACCGGCGACGTCAACGAGGCCTACCTGAACCGGATCGAACAGGCGCGCAACGATGCGACCAAGGCCAAGAGCCAGGCGGTCAGCGCGATCATCGATCTGTACAACGACTGACAAAGGGGAGAGCGGCATGACTCAGGACTGGGATGCCGGGCGTCTCGACAGCGACCTGGAAGGCGCGGCCTTCGACACCCTGGCGGTTCGCGCCGGGCAACGGCGGACGCCGGAGGGCGAGCACGGCGAGGCGCTGTTCACCACCTCCAGCTACGTCTTCCGCACCGCCGCCGACGCGGCCGCGCGGTTCGCCGGCGAAGTGCCGGGCAACGTCTATTCGCGCTACACCAACCCCACGGTACGCACCTTCGAGGAGCGCATCGCCGCCCTCGAAGGAGCCGAGCAGGCGGTGGCCACGGCGTCGGGCATGTCGGCGATCCTCGCCCTGGTGATGAGCCTGTGCAGCTCCGGCGACCACGTGCTGGTCTCGCGCAGCGTGTTCGGCTCGACCATCAGCCTGTTCGACAAGTACTTCAAGCGCTTCGGCATCCAGGTCGACTATCCGCCGTTGAGCGATCTCGCGGCCTGGGAGGCGGCGTGCAAGCCGAATACCAAGCTGTTCTTCGTCGAGTCGCCATCCAACCCGCTGGCCGAGCTGGTGGATATTGCCGCGCTGGCCGAGATCGCCCACGCCAAGGGTGCGCTGCTGGCGGTGGACAACTGCTTCTGCACGCCGGCCCTGCAACAGCCGCTGAAGCTCGGTGCGGACGTGGTGATCCACTCCGCGACCAAGTACATCGACGGCCAGGGCCGGGGCATGGGCGGGGTGGTTGCCGGTCGCGGCGAGCAGATGAAGGAAGTGGTCGGCTTTCTCCGCACCGCCGGACCGACCCTCAGCCCGTTCAACGCCTGGCTGTTCCTCAAGGGCCTGGAAACCCTGCGTATCCGCATGCAGGCGCACAGCGCCAGTGCCCTGGCCCTGGCCGAATGGCTGGAGCGCCAGCCGGGCATCGAGCGGGTCTACTACGCGGGCCTGCAGAGCCATCCTCAGCATGAGTTGGCCCGGCGCCAGCAGAGCGGCTTCGGCGCGGTCGTCAGCTTCGACGTGAAGGGCGGGCGCGATGCCGCCTGGCGCTTCATCGACGCCACCCGGATGGTCTCGATCACCACCAACCTGGGCGACACCAAGACCACCATCGCCCACCCGGCGACCACCTCCCACGGTCGGCTGTCCCCCGAGGACCGCGCGCGCGCCGGGATCGGCGACAGCCTGATCCGGGTCGCGGTCGGCCTGGAGGATCTCGACGACCTCAAGGCCGACATGGCCCGGGGGCTGGCCGCGCTGTGATCGAACCCAATCTGCGAGGCAACGGCAAGGTCGCCCTGGTCACCGGGGCGGCCCGGGGCATTGGCCTGGGCATCAGTGCCTGGCTGATCGCCGAGGGCTGGCAGGTAGTGCTGGCCGACAACGACCGTGAACGCGGTGCCAGGGTGGCCGAGGCGCTGGGCGAGCACGCCTGGTTCGTGGCCATGGACGTGGCCCAGGAGGGCCAGGTGGCGATGAGCGTGGCCGAGGTGCTCGGTCAGTTCGGCCGCCTCGACGGCCTGGTCTGCAACGCCGCCATCGCCAATCCGCGCAATACGCCGCTGGAGGCGCTGAGCCTCGGCGAGTGGGCCCGGACCCTGGCGGTCAACCTGACCGGTCCGATGCTGCTGGCCAAGTACTGCACGCCTTATCTGCGCGCGCACAACGGCGCCATCGTCAACATCGCCTCGACTCGTGCCCACCAGTCGGAGCCTGACTCCGAGGCCTACGCCGCGAGCAAGGGCGGGTTGCTGGCGCTGACCCATGCCCTGGCCGCCAGCCTGGGCCCGGAGATCCGTGTCAATGCGCTCAGCCCCGGCTGGATCGATACCCGCGAGGCCGCCGAGCGCGAGGCTGCGCCGCTGACCGAGCTGGACCACGACCAACACCTGGTCGGCCGGGTCGGAACGGTGGAGGATGTCGCGTCGCTGGTGGCCTGGCTGCTCTCCGAGGACGCCGGTTTCGTCACCGGCCAGGAATTCCTGGTCGATGGCGGCATGACCCGGAAAATGGTCTACCTCGACTGAGTGTTGCCATGTCGATGTGAAAAAGGCGCTGACCCGCAAGGGGCCGCGCCTTTTTTGTTGTCCTCCGCTGTCTCGCAGGAGAGCCTGAGGAACGTTACTCCGCTTTCAGGTCGCGCAGGTCGACGGTCTGACCGTCGAACAATTGTCCGGCGCTGCTCGGCAAGATGCTCCCACGGCCTTCTGGGCTGCGACGGCCGTCGAGCACGCGGATGTCGCTGTACTTCTTCCCGGAAATCGCCGCCAGGCCTGCGCCGTCGAGCACTACGGTCGGGCGCAGGAAGACCATCAGGTTGCGCTTGGTGTGAGTGTCCTTGGTCGAGCGGAATAGCTTGCCCAGCCAGGGAATGTCGCCGAGCAGCGGTACCTTGGACTCTGCCTGCACCACGTCGTCCTGGATCAGGCCGCCGAGCACGATGACCTGGCCGTTCTCGGCGAGGATGGTGCTCTTGATCGAGCGCTTGTTGGTGATGATGTCGGTGTTGCTGACCTGCTGCACGCTGGGGGCGATGGAGGAGATTTCTTGCTCGATCTCCAGGCGCAGGGCCGCGCCGTCGTTGATGTGCGGGGTGACCTTGAGGTTGACGCCGATGTCCTTGCGTTCGACCGTGGTGAAAGGATTGCTCGAACCTTCGCTGTTGGTAGTGTAGGAGCCGGTATTGAAGGGGACGTTCTGACCGACCAGTATTTCCGCTTTCTGGTTGTCCAGGGTCAGCAGGCTCGGGGTCGACAGCAGGTTGCTCTTGCTGTTCGCCGACAGCGCGGTGACCAGCGCGCCGAAGCTGCTGCTGCCGATACCGACGATGGCGCCGTCGGGAAGCGCCGGCGGCTTGTCGTCCTTGAGCGCTTGCAGCAGGGTGCCGATGGACAGCCCGGTATTGCCGAAGTTGGTCCTGGTCCCGCCCATGCCGCCCTTGTTGATCGCCCATTGCACGCCGACGGCATCCTGGATGTCGCCGGAGATTTCGACGATGGCCGCTTCCACCAATACCTGGGCGCGCGGCACGTCGAGCTGGCGAACGATGTCCTCGAGGGCGTTGACCGTATCCGGGTCGGCCAGCAGGATCAGCGCATTGGTGCTTTCGTCGGCACGGATCAGGATGTTGCTCGGTCGGCCGCCGCCGGTCTGTTCGCCGCCCTGGCCGCCGTTGTTCTTCATGCCTTCGGAGATCTGGCCGAGGGTTTCCGCGAGGGTCTTGGCGTCGTTATGGCGCAGGCGGATCACCCGGGTGTTGGCCGAGCGCGCGGTCGGGGTGTCCAGCGACTGCGCCAGTTGCACCAGCTTGGCGCGCGCCTGCGGCGGGCCGAGGATGATCAGGCGGTTGGTGCGCGCGTCGGCGATCACCTGGGCGCCCGCCGCGCCCTTGGCCTGGCCGCGGCTCATGGCGTTGTTGAGCACCTCGGCGGCGTCCATCACCCAGCCGTAGCGCAGGTTGATCACGCTGTAGTCGTGGCTGCCCTTCTGGTCGAGCTGGCGGATCACGTCTTCGATTCGCGCGATATTGGCGCTGCGGTCGCTGATGATCAGCGCGTTGGCCGAAGGCACCGCGGCGAGGTGGCCATATTGCGGGACCAGCGGACGGATCAGCGGGATGAGTTCCGATACCGGGCTCTGCTGCACCTGGATCACCCGCGTCTCCAGCCGATCCGGCGCGCTCTGGCCGCCACCGGCCTCGGTCTTGGCCTCAGCGTTGGGCACGATGCGCGCCTGGTCGCCCTGGGCGACCACGGTGAAGCCGTGGGTGCTCATCACCGAGAGGAACAACTGGTAGACCTCGCTCAACGAGAGCTGGGCCTTGGAGACCACGCTGACCTGGCCCTTGACCCGCGGGTCGACGACGAAGGTCTCGCCGGTGATTTCGGAAATCTGGTCGATGAATTCGCGGATGTCGGCATCCTTGAGGTTGATCGTCCAGTGCGCCTCCTGCTGGTTGCCGGCCGGGACGAAGGCGTTCCCGCCGCTGTTTTCGGCGTGCGCCGCCTGGATGCCGAGGGCCAGGCTGAGAAGGACGGCGGGAACGTACGAACGACTGGTGGGGGTAAACAGGGCGCGGAACAAGGGCTGGGACATCGGGTCAGTCGCTTTCCGTAGGCGTGGTCGTGGGCTCGCTCGAGTCTTCTTCGGCGGGTTCTGCGATGGGCGTGGCTTCCATTTGCTGGCGCAAGGCATCCAGGCGCTCGCGCAATGCTGCAGCGTTCTCATCCTGCAGGCTTTGCAGTTGTTCGATCGAGTCGTTCTCGCTTGTAATGTCGTCCGCGCTGGCCAGCAGTCCCCCGGAACGGTGCGGGAAGGGCAGGCTTTCCAGGCGCCCGCCGCGCTGCAGTTCGACGCGGTCGCGGTAGACCGCGTGCAGCTTCACGCCGTCGCTGATCTCGCCGCCGACCGCGTAGCGGTGCGGCTTGTCGCCCTGGCGCTGGATGATCGCGCTGGACAGCTTGGGATCGCTCTGGACGAAGCTGCCCTTGAGCACCAGGTCGAGGTTGGTGGCCGGTGGCGGGGCGTTGGGGTCCTGGGCGCTGGTGCCGAAGAGGCGCGCCAGGCGGGTCGGATCGCTGCGGATCGACTCGTGGCTGACCGGCGAGGCGGCGACGGCTACCGGGCTGCGTTGCAGGCGCAACCAGCCGGCCGCCTGCCAGGCGAGGCTGATGCTCATGGCGATGATCAGGGCAACAGCCAGAAGGGCCGGGGCATACCGCTGCAGCCAGCGGGAAGAGGCGCCGGAGAAAGGCAATACATCACTCCTGGTCTTTATCGTTATGTCTGAAGATCGCCGAGGGATCATAGCAGTTCGTTGCCGGTAGGCTACCTACTTCTATCAATAGGTGTGACTGGCCGGGCCAGGCACGCTTGTGCTTAAGATAACGGCTCGCCAGGATACTTCTGCAAGAGGAACTCGGGATCGGCCGCACAAAACGACTAACAACTAACAATACTGACGGTAACCGTTCAGTGGTCATATACGACCAAGATACTTCTGTAAGGTTACCGCTATAAGGCATCCATGATGACAGCCCCATTACCCGACATCGCCGCGCCGGCCGCACCGCCACGGCGTCTGCCGTTCAGCTTCGCCAAGCGCCAGGGCCTGTTGTTCCTGTGCCTGGAGGAGCAGTACTGGCTGGCCTGCCGGCCGCAGGTGGAGCTGGCGGCGATCGCCGAGGCGCAGCGCTTCGCCGGCCGCCGCCTGCCGCTCAAGGCGCTCGGCGAGGACGCCTTCAACCAGGCCCTGGCGGCCTCCTACCAGCACGACTCCTCGGCGGCCATGCAGCTCGCCGAGGACCTCGGCGGCAGCCTGGACCTCGCCGCGCTGGCCGACCAGGTCCCGGAAACCGAGGACCTGATGGAGCAGGAGGACGACGCGCCGATCATTCGCCTGATCAACGCGATCCTCGGCGAGGCGATCCGCGAGAACGCCTCGGACATCCACCTGGAAACCTTCGAGAAACGCCTGGTGGTGCGCTTCCGCGTCGACGGCGTGCTGCGCGAGGTGCTGGAGCCCAAGCGCGAGCTGGCGGCCCTGCTGGTATCGCGGATCAAGGTCATGGCGCGGCTGGACATCGCCGAGAAGCGTATTCCCCAGGATGGGCGGATTTCCCTGCGGGTCGGCGGGCGCGAGGTGGACATCCGCGTCTCGACCCTGCCCTCGGCCAACGGCGAACGGGTGGTGCTGCGTCTGCTCGACAAGCAGGCCGGGCGCCTGAACCTGCAACACCTGGGCATGAGCGAGCGCGACCGCAAGCTGATGGACGAAACGGTGCGCAAGCCGCACGGCATCCTGCTGGTCACCGGCCCCACCGGCTCGGGCAAGACCACCACCCTGTACGCCAGCCTGACCACGCTCAACGACCGCACGCGGAACATCCTCACCGTCGAGGATCCGATCGAATACCACCTGGAGGGCATCGGCCAGACCCAGGTCAACGCCAAGGTCGACATGACCTTCGCCCGCGGCCTGCGGGCGATCCTCCGGCAGGACCCGGACGTGGTGATGGTCGGCGAGATCCGCGACCGGGAGACCGCCGAGATCGCGGTGCAGGCTTCGCTGACCGGCCACCTGGTGCTCTCGACCCTGCACACCAACAGCGCCATCGGCGCGATCACCCGACTGGTGGACATGGGCATCGAGCCGTTCCTGCTGTCCTCCTCCATGCTTGGCGTGCTGGCCCAGCGCCTGGTGCGGGTGCTCTGCCCGGCGTGCAAGGAGCCCTACCGCGCCGACGAGGCCGAGTGCGCGCTGCTCGGCGTCGATCCCGCCGCGCCGCCGACTCTGCATCGCGCCCGCGGCTGCGGCGAGTGCCACCAGCATGGCTATCGCGGGCGTACCGGTATCTATGAACTGGTGGTGTTCGACGACCACATGCGCTCGCTGATCCACAACGAATCCTCCGAGCAGGAAATGACCCGGCATGCCCGCACCAGCGGACCAAGCATCCGCGACGACGGTCGGCGCAAGGTGCTGGAAGGCGTCACTACGGTCGAGGAAGTCCTGCGCGTGACCCGGGAAGAATAATGGCCGCCTTCGAATACCTCGCCCTCGACCCCAGCGGTCGCCAGCAGAAGGGCGTGCTGGAGGCGGACAGCGCGCGCCAGGTCCGCCAATTGCTGCGCGAGCGCCAATTGGCGCCGCTCGATGTGAAGCCCACCCGTACCCGCGAGCAGAGCGGGCAGGGCGGGCGCCTGACGTTCGCCCGCGGACTGTCCGCGCGCGACCTGGCATTGGTGACCCGCCAACTGGCGACCCTGGTCCAGGCCGCGTTGCCGATCGAGGAGGCGCTGCGCGCCGCCGCGGCGCAGTCCACCTCGCAGCGCATCCAGTCGATGCTTCTCGCCGTGCGCGCCAAGGTCCTCGAAGGCCACAGCCTGGCCGGCAGCCTGCGCGAGTTTCCCACCGCCTTTCCCGAGCTGTACCGGGCGACTGTGGCTGCCGGCGAGCATGCCGGGCACCTCGGCCCGGTGCTGGAGCAACTTGCCGACTACACCGAGCAGCGCCAGCAGTCGCGGCAGAAGATCCAGCTGGCGCTGCTCTATCCGGTGATCCTGATGGTCGCTTCGCTGGCCATCGTCGGCTTCCTGCTGGGCTACGTGGTGCCCGACGTGGTCCGGGTGTTCATCGACAGCGGGCAGACCCTGCCGCTGTTGACCCGCGTGCTGATCGGCGTCAGCGACTGGGTCAAGGCCTGGGGCGCACTGGCCTTCGTCGCGGCGATCGGCGGCGTGATCGGCTTCCGCTACGCGCTGCGCAAGGATGCCTTTCGCGAGCGCTGGCATGGCTTCCTGCTGCGTGTGCCGCTGGTTGGTCGGCTGGTGCGTTCCACCGACACCGCGCGCTTCGCCTCGACCCTGGCGATCCTCACCCGCAGCGGCGTGCCGCTGGTGGAGGCGCTGGCGATCGCCGCCGAGGTGATCGCCAACCGGATCATCCGCAACGAAGTGGTCAAGGCCGCGCAGAAGGTCCGCGAGGGCGCCAGCCTGACCCGCTCGCTGGAAGCCACCGGGCAGTTCCCGCCGATGATGCTGCACATGATCGCCAGCGGCGAGCGCTCCGGCGAGCTGGACCAGATGCTGGCGCGCACCGCGCGCAACCAGGAGAACGACCTGGCGGCGCAGATCGGCCTGATGGTCGGCCTGTTCGAACCGTTCATGCTGATATTCATGGGCGCGGTGGTGCTGGTCATCGTCCTTGCCATTCTTCTTCCGATCCTTTCTCTCAACCAACTCGTGGGGTAATCGCGTGAATCAGAGCCGCCCATTGCAGCGTCGCCAACAGTCGGGCTTCACCCTGATCGAAATCATGGTCGTGGTGGTCATCCTCGGCATCCTCGCCGCCCTGGTGGTGCCGCAGGTGATGAGCCGTCCCGACCAGGCCAAGGTCACCGTGGCCAAGGGCGACATCAAGGCCATCGCTGCCGCGCTGGACATGTACAAGCTGGACAACTTCGCCTATCCGAGCACCCAGCAGGGCCTCGAGGCGCTGGTGAAGAAGCCCACCGGCAACCCGCAGCCGAAGAACTGGAACAAGGACGGCTACCTGAAGAAGCTGCCGGTCGACCCGTGGGGCAATCCCTACCAGTACCTGGCGCCGGGCACCAAGGGCCCGTTCGACCTGTATTCGCTGGGCGCCGACGGCAAGGAAGGCGGCAGCGACAACGACGCCGAAATCGGCAACTGGGACAACTGACCGGACATGCGGGCTTCGCGCGGCTTCACCCTCATCGAGCTGATGGTGGTGATGGTCATCATCAGCGTACTGATCGGCCTGGCGGTGCTCAGCACCGGCTTCGCCAGCACCTCGCGGGAGCTGGACAGCGAGGCCGAGCGGCTCGCCGGGCTGATCGGCGTGCTGACCGACGAGGCCGTGCTGGACAACCGCGAGTACGGCCTGCGCCTGGAGCGCGATGCCTATCAGGTGCTGCGCTACGACGAAGCGAAGGCGCGCTGGTTGCCGGTGGCGCGCGACAGCCACCGCCTGCCGGAGTGGGCGGAGCTGACCTTCGAGCTGGACGGCCAGCCGCTGGTGCTGGCCGGCAGCAAGGGCGAGAAGGAGCAGAAGAAAGGCACCGACCAGCCGCAATTGCTGATCCTTTCCAGTGGCGAACTCAGCCCGTTCCGCCTGCGCCTGGCCGAGCGCGGACCCGAGGGGCGGGCGTTGTCGCTGAGCAGCGACGGTTTCCGCCTGCCACGGGTCGAGGTGGCGCGGCGATGAGGCGCGCGCGTGGTTTCACCCTGCTGGAAGTGCTGGTGGCCCTGGCGATCTTCGCCATGGTCGCGGCCAGCGTGCTCAGTGCCAGCGCGCGCAGCCTGCAGAACGCCTCGCGACTGGAAGACAAGACCCTGGCGATGTGGATCGCCGACAACCGTCTCAACGAATTGCAACTGGAACAGACGCCGCCCTCCAGCGGCCGCAACCAGGGCGAGCTGGAGTTCGCCGGGCGCCGCTGGGAGTGGCGCACCCAGGTCGACAGCACCGCCGAGCAGGATATGCGGCGGGTGATCGTCTGGGTCGCGGCGAAGCCCCTCGGCCGCGAGCGTGGCAGCATCGAGGAACGCGCCGCGGCGCGCCTCGTCGGTTTCCTCGGGAGCCAGCCATGAGGCTACAGCGGGGCTTCACCCTGCTCGAGCTGCTGATCGCCATCGCCATCTTCGCCCTGCTGGCCCTGGCCACCTACCGCATGTTCGACAGCGTGATGCAGACCGACCAGGCGACTCGCGTGCAGGAGCAGCGCATGCGCGAGCTGGTGCGGGCGATGGGCGCCCTGGAGCGCGACCTGACCCAGGCGGTCGAACGTCCGGTACGCGACGAACTGGGCGATAACCGTGGCGCCTTCCTCAGCGAGGGCGAGAACGACCAGATCGTCGAATTCACCCGTGGCGGCTGGCGCAACCCGCTCGGCCAGGCGCGCTCGCGCCTGCAGCGGGTGCGCTGGTCGCTGTCCGGGGAGACCCTCGAACGCCGCTACTGGCTGGTTCTGGACCGCGCCCAGGACAGCAAGCCACGGGTGCAGCAGGTGCTGGACGGGGTTACCGCGCTGAGCTGGCGCTTCCTCGACAAGGAGCACAACTGGCAGGGCCACTGGCCGACCGACGAAGGCAGCGAGGAGGAGCGCCTGGAAAGCCTGCCGCTGGCGGTGGAGATGACCCTGGAGCACCGCCACTACGGCAAGCTGGTGCGCGTCTGGCGTCTGCTCGATCCGCCGCTCAAGCAGGACCAGCCGCAGGGCCAGCCGGGCGGCGAGAATGGCGAGAACGGCGAGGGCGGGGTGCCGCAGCCGCCGGAAGGCATGCCGGGGGCGCCGGAATGAGGCGCGGGCAGAGCGGCGTCGCGCTGATCACCGTGCTGCTGGTGGTGGCGGTGGTGACCATCGTCTGCGCCGGGCTGATCATCCGCCAGCAGTTGGCGATACGCAGCAGCGCCAACCAGTTGCACGTGCGCCAGGCCTGGCACTATGCGCTGGGCGGCGAACGCCTGGCGGAAGCGGTGCTGCGCCGCGACCTGCGCCAGGGCGGCGAGAATACCCGCGAGCCGGTGGACCACCTGGGCGAGGCCTGGGCGCGACCGATGACGCCGTTCAAGCTGGACGACGGCGGCGAGCTGCGGGTGCGGATCGAGGACCCCAGCGGACGTTTCAACCTCAACGGGCTGGTGCGCAAGCGCAAGGTCAAGCCGGACTCGGTGAAGCAGTTCCGTCGCCTGCTGGCCACCCTGGGGATGAAGGAAGAGATCGTCCAGGGCTTGCCGGACCGGCTGGCCGACTGGCTCGACGCCGACCAGAATCCGCAGGGCGAGCAAGGCGCCGAGGACAACCAGTACCTGCTGGAGGCGCCGGCCTACCGCGCCGCCAACCGCAGTTTCAAGGACGTGTCCGAGCTGCGCCTGCTGAAATTGTCGGAAGCCGACTATCGACGCCTGCTGCCGTTCGTCAGCGCCTTGCCCGAAGATGCGCCGCTGAACGTGAACACTGCCAGCGTGCCGGTGCTGGCCGCCATGTTCGAGATCGATCCGGGACAGGCGGAAAACATCGTGGACGCCCGCGGTCGGGAAGGTTTCCAGAGCAAGGACGATTTCACCAAGCATCTGACCCAGTTGGGTTCGAAGACCGGAAACGTCAGTTATGCCGTCGGTACCCGCTACTTCCAGGTGATCAGCGAGGTCAGCCTGGGCGACCGCCGGCAGGTGCTGGTGAGTACCTTGCAGCGGGGCAAGGACGGCAAGATACGCGTGATGGCCCGCGACATGGGGCAGGGTGGCCTGCCCATCCCGTCGACGGGCGGCGACGATTGGAAGAAGGACGAGCGATGAGTGGAGTGAGTGCGCTGTTCCTGCCGCCCGCCAGCACGGCGGGGGCCGATGGGGAACTGGCGGTATGGTGGGTGCAGGATGGCGAGTGCCGGCGCGCGCCGTTCGCCCAGGCGCTGGCGGAGATCCGCGCGCCCTGGCGGCTGTACCTGCCGGTGGAGGCGGTGACCGCCTGCGCGGTGAACCTGCCTACACAGAAGGCGCGCTGGTTGCGCCAGTCGCTGCCGTTTGCGGTGGAGGAACAACTGGCCGACGATGTCGAGCAGATGCACCTTGCCCTTGGTCCGGCGCTGGCCGACGGCCGCCACCGGGTATTCGCCGTGCAGCGCACCTGGCTCGCCGCCTGGCTGGCGCTGGCCGAGGGCGCGGGCAAGGCGCCGGCTTCGCTGCATGTCGATGCCGATTGCCTGCCGGGCGAGGGCAGTTGCCTGTTCTGGCTGGAAGAGCGCTGGTTGCTCGGCGGCAGCGGCGCCGTACGCCTGGCCTGCGGCAGCGAGGATTGGCCGGTACTGCGCGACAGTTGCCCGCCGCCGCAGCGGGCCTTCGCCGCGCAGGAGGTGGCGCCCCTGGAGGGGGTGGAAGTCCAGGCCCTGGTGGGCAATCCGCACGTCTGGCTGAGCGAGCAGCCGCTGGGCACCGACCTGGCCCAGGCCGAGTTCGCCGCGCGCCAGCAGAGCAGCCAGTGGCGCCGTTGGCGGCCGCTGCTGGGGCTGGTCGGGCTGTGGCTGGTGTTGCAATGGGGCTTTACCCTGGTCCAGGCCTGGCAGTTGCAGCGCGAAGGCGACCGCTACGCGGCGCAGAGCGCAGAGCTCTACCGCCAGCTGTTTCCCGAGGACCGCAAGCTGATCAACCTGCGCGCGCAGTTCGACCAGCACCTGGCCGACAGCGCCAGCAGCGGCGGCGAGGGCCAGTTGCTCGGCCTGCTTGGCCAGGCCGCCACGGTGATCGGCGGCGAGCCAACGGTGAGCGTCGAGCAACTGGACTTCAGCGCCGCTCGCGGTGACGTCGCCCTCCAGGTGCGGGCTCCCGGTTTCGACGTGCTGGAACGGCTGCGTTCGCGTCTCAGCGAGTCCGGGTTGGCGGTGCAGCTGGGTTCGGCCAGCCGCGATGGCTCGACGGTCAGCGCGCGCCTGGTGATAGGAGGTTGAGATGAAGGTGATGACGCAATTCCACGAGCGCCTCAGGGCCCAGGCGGAAACCTCGCAGCTGGCGATCCGCTGGCGCGGGCTGCCGGCGCGGGACCGCCTGGCGCTGCTCTGGCTCGGTGCGTTCCTCCTGCTGGTGGTGCTCTATCTGGCGCTGTGGCGCCCGGCCGAGCGCCATCTGCAGTCGGCGCGGCAGTACTTCACCGAACAGCGCGCGCTGCATGCCTACATCCAGCAGCAGGCGCCCAACGTGCGCCAGGCCGATGCCGCGGCGCCACAGGCGCAGATCGACCCGGCGGCGCTGCAGGGCATGGTCACGGCTTCGGCGGCCCAGGCCGGACTGAGTGTCGAGCGCCTCGACAACGAAGGCGAGGGCGCCGTGCAGGTGGCCCTGCAGCCGGCGCCATTCGCCAAGCTGCTGCCCTGGCTGGAGCAGTTGAACGGGCAGGGCGTGCAGGTGGCGGAGGCCGGCCTGGACCGCCAGGTCGACGGCCGGGTCTCGGCGCGCCTGAGCCTGCGGGTCGAGTGAGCGGCCCGTGGCTGGGGCCGGCATGGGCCCCGGCGCCGACCTTGGCGACAGGCGATCGCCGAAATTTCAAAAAAAATTCAATCAGGGCATTGACTTAGGTTTTTCGGTCGGTAGAATGCGCCCCACTTCGAGAGTGAAGGGTGA
>NZ_KV812646.1:0-627 GCF_001813485.1 Pseudomonas sp. HMSC067G02 | reverse complement strand
GCCTGGACGACAACTTCTTCGAACTGGGCGGTCATTCGTTGCTGGCTACCCGGGTGATTTCTCGGGTTCGCCAGGAGCAGCAGTTGGACGCAAGCCTGAAGGCGTTGTTCGAGCGGCCGGTTCTGGAAGCGTTCGCCCAGGGATTGGAACGCACGACGGATGCGGTCTCGACGATACCGCTTGCCGATCGGCAGCAACCGTTGGCACTGTCCTTCGCTCAGGAGCGTCAGTGGTTCCTCTGGCAACTGGAGCCGGAAAGCGCGGCCTACCATATTCCGAGTGCCTTGCGCCTACGCGGGCGGCTGGACGTGGATGCCTTGCAACGCAGCTTCGACAGCCTGGTCGCGCGGCATGAAACCTTGCGTACCCGCTTCCGGCTGGAGGGAGGGCGTTCGTACCAGCAGGTACAACCTGCGGTTAGCGTTTCCATCGAGCGGGAACAGTTCGGTGAAGAAGGCCTGATCGAACGGATACAGGCCATCGTTGTGCAGCCATTCGACCTGGAACGGGGGCCGTTGCTGCGGGTGAACCTGTTGCAACTGGCCGAAGACGACCATGTACTGGTGCTGGTCCAGCACCACATCGTGTCCGATGGTTGGTCGATGCAGGTGATGGTCGAGGAACTGG
>NZ_KV812645.1:0-650 GCF_001813485.1 Pseudomonas sp. HMSC067G02 | reverse complement strand
ACGCCTGCAGCATCGACGGCACGAAGTGCAGCGTGTCGACCCCTTCGCGGTTGATCAGCTCCACCAGCTTCGCCGGATCGCGATGATCGCCCGGCGCGGCCACCACCAAACGCGCCCCGCTCATCAGCGGCCAGAAGAACTCCCAGACCGACACGTCGAAGCTGAACGGGGTCTTCTGCAACACCGTATCGCCGACGCCCAGCCCATAGGCCTGCTGCATCCAGCACAAGCGGTTGCTCAGCGCCGAATGGCGGTTGCCGGCGCCCTTGGGCTTGCCGGTGGAGCCGGAGGTGTAGATGACATAGGCAAGATTCTCGCCGTTCAGCTCGATCCCCGGATTGTTCTCGGCATGGTTTTCCAGCCAGGCATCGGCCTGGTCCAGGTCGATCCGTTGCACACCTTGCGCCAGCGGCAGCTTCAGGTGCGACTGGCTGAGCAGCAGCTGCACGCCGCTGTCCTCCAGCATGTAGGCCTGGCGCTCCTCGGGATACTCCGGGTCCACCGGCACGTAGGCGCCGCCGGCCTTGAGGATCGCCATCAGGGCCACGACCATCTCGATGGAACGCTCCATGGCCACGCCCACCAGGCGGTCCGCGCCGATCCCGCGCTCGATCAAGGCATGCGCCAGGCGGTTGGCCCGGCGGTTCAGC
>NZ_KV812644.1:0-2145 GCF_001813485.1 Pseudomonas sp. HMSC067G02 | reverse complement strand
TACCCTTCTGCAGGTGGCGCATTGCGCTGCGGGGCGCGCGGCCCCCTTGAAAGGCCGTACCTGCACCCCATTCCTGGCCCAGCCCTCGCGCTGGGCTTTTTCATTTCTGCCCCGGCGAGGGGAACTGAGACGATGAAGATGCCCGACAAACCCGACACCTGGGCAGCCCTGCTCGCCTGGCTGAGCCAGCATGCGCCGATCATCTACGCCTCCCTGCTGTCGTGGGCCATGGCCATGGCCAGGATCATCTACGGCGGCGGCACGCGCCGGCAGGCGCTCCTAGAGGGCGCGCTGTGCGGTGGCCTGGCGCTGACGATTATCAGCAGCTTCGAGTTCTTCGGCGTGCCGCAGAGCATGGCCACCTTCATCGGTGGCTGGATCGGCTTCCTGGGCGTCGAGAAGATCCGCGACCTGGCCGACCGTTACGCCGGGATCAAACTACCGCGTCGAGGGTCTGGCGAATGAAGATCACCGCCGATCAACTCGACCGCGCTACTGGCTGCGGCGCCGCTACTGCCTTGACTTGGGGCGAACACATCAACGGCGCCATGGCCCGGTTCGAGATCAACACGCCCGAGCGCGCGGCGATGTTCCTGGCCCAAGTCGGGCACGAAAGCCAGAGCCTCAAGCGCCTGGTGGAGAATCTGAACTACTCCGCCGAGGGGCTGCTCAAGACCTGGCCGAAGCGGTTCACGCCGGTAGAGGCGAAGCAGTACGCCCGACAGCCTGAGCGCATCGCCAACCGCGTCTACGCAAACCGGATGGGCAATGGGTCGCCGGATACGGGCGATGGGTATCGATACCGGGGCCGGGGCCTGATCATGATCACCGGCCACGACAACTACGCCGAAGCCGCCCGTGCCCTGGCGCTGCCACTGGTAGCGCAACCGGAGTTGCTGGAGCAACGGACCTGGGCAGCAATCGCCGCGGGGTGGTGGTGGAAGTCGCGGGGTTTAAACGACTTGGCGGACCAAGGCCGATTCGAGCGGATCACTCTGAAGATCAACGGCGGCTACAACGGTGCTGAGGATCGAGTGGCGCGTCTCGAATGGGCGCGCGCAGCGCTGGCGAGTGTGTGATGAGGTGGGTTCCATGGTTGATCGTCGCGCTCGTTGCGATGGGGATGATGTGGCGGATGGACCGCCTGAGCCTGCAAGTGACCGCAGAGCGGGAGCGTGCTGACGTCGCGGCGCAGGAGCGTGACCGCAATCAGCAGATGATCGATCTGCAGGCCGGCGTTCTCGCTGAACAGCAACGCCAACTCGGCCGCGTCGCCGAGATCGAACTGCAAACCCGACAACTCGGCGAAGCCCTGGAGGTCCAGGGCGCGCGCCACGCTGCGGCGTTACGGGAGTTGAAAGAGAATGACCAGGCTGTTCGCGACTGGCTGCGTGCTGGCATCCCTGCTGGCCTTGGCCGGATGTACGCCCGCCCCGAAACCACTGACCCCAGCGCCTACCGCGCAGCAGGCCAAGTGTCCGCTGACGCCGTGTCGGCTCCCAGGCCGCCCGCCGCTGGCGAACGGTGAGGATGCAACTGCGGCGATCGATGCCGTTGAAGCTGCGTTGACAGCGTGCGCGGTACAGGTGCTGGACTGCATCGAGCGACAGGAGTGAACCATGCCGAGACGACCGGCTAAGCCCTGCGCGTACCCAGGATGCAACGTGCTGATCCGACAGGGCTCGCACTGCGAGAAGCATGCGGTGCTTGCTCAGCAGCAGCGGGAGAAGCACCTGCAGGCCGTTCACGCTCGCTACAACCAGTGTCGGGATGAATCCGATGGGTTCTACAAGACCGAGCGCTGGAAGCGGCTCTCCGCTCGATATCGACGGCTGCACCCGATCTGCGAGGAGTGTGACGAAGCTCCGAGCCAGATCACCGACCACATCAAGGCGCGCAAGACTCACCCCGAGCTGAGCCTGGTCTGGTCGAACCTGCGCGCCCTGTGTCGGGCGTGCCACAACCGCGTAGGCGAGCGCGTTGGACGGATCGAGAACGGTGCGGATCCTGGCGCCCCGAGGATGCCCCGAATTGGTGCATTGAAACGCCCAGGGGAGGGGGGTGGCTGAAAGTTCTGGCGGCCAACCTCCCGAACGACGGGGGGAACCGGATTTACGCGCCCGCGAAATTAAAAAATCAGGAGTT
>NZ_KV812643.1:0-33652 GCF_001813485.1 Pseudomonas sp. HMSC067G02 | reverse complement strand
TGCGCACATCGCCGGAAAACCGCGGCGCGCCTGAGTCTCAGTACTATGAAACAAAATATGTCAGGGAAAATCCGATGGGCGCAGACTGAGCGAAAAAGCGCTACCGCAACCCGAGCAGGATGCTGCTCCGCCCGGATCGACGGAGGTTCCACGGAGCGTCCGGCACTCCGCAGAGAGCGGTTCTATTGCAACCTGGCCCGCTCCAGCAGCGCCCAGGCCAGGGCGAAGGTCGGTTCGCCATCCTCGCTCTGCTCGCTGGCGCTGACCACGATCCACCGCGCGCCCGCCGGCTTGGCTGCCCACAGGCGGTATTCGCTGCCGGCGGAGCCGCCGTCGTCTTCCTCTACCTTGTAGCGCGCCTCGCCGTCGCCCAGGCGCCTGCTCGCCAGGTCGGGCGGGGGCGGCGCGTCCCGGCGCTGGACCTCCAGTTGGCGTGGGTTGCGCAGCTTGCCGCCTTCGTCGAAGCGGAAGCCCTCGGCGCTGCGCCGCGCGTCGAAGCCGACGGGGCGCTCCACCACCAGGCCGTTCGGGTGGGTCAGGGTCTTGTCGAAGTCCACCCCGGACTCCGCGGTGCAGGCCAGCAGGGCGAGGCTGGCGAGAATCAGGGCGACTGTCTTCATGGGAACCTCATTCCAGGGTCGAGGAAGGTGGCGTAGGCATCGTCGACGAACATCGGCCAGCCCGGCGACAGGTTGTCGTCCCAGGGCCGCGAGGTGTATTCCGAGGCCAGCGCGCGGACATTGTCCCGCGGCCAGTTGCGCGGATTGCCGGCGTAGGCGCGGAGATCGATGGAGGGAAATGCGCCGCGGGTCTTCGGCAGCTTGCGCAGGTCCTGTTGCGACGCCAGGTTGGCGACGTAGCGGATGTAACGGGCGGTGGCGAAGATGTTGAATTCGTCGGAAGCCAGCAGGGTGGCGACCGCCTTGCGCGACAGGCCGCGGCGCACCGGCTGGCCGAGCAGGTCGGTGAACAGCTCGTACTTGATCGCGGTGGAGACCACCACCTGGCCGAGGCCGATGGAGGTGTTGGCGCTCTTGATGCTGACTGCCGCCTGATAGTCCTTGGCGTCTTCGTCGCGGGTCTGGTCACGCTGCTCGGCGAGGATGATCGCGCCGATCAGTTGCGGCGTCAGGTCGTACTTGCGCGCAGCCGCGGACATGACCTTGGCCCGCGACGGCGGGTTGCCCGGATAGGCGTCGGGGAACAGCGTGCTGATCGGCTGGCCGACCAGCGTCTGTGCCTGGTTCAGCTTGTCTTGCGGCGACAGTTGGCTCAGGTAGGCGCCCAGGTCGCCGAGCGGGTTGCTGTACTTGGTGACGGTCGCCGGGTCCTTGTTGAGCAGCTTGAGCTGGTCGCCGAAGGCAATGGACGGCAGGTCGGTCGGATTGACGCCGGTGGCGCCGACCCCGCTGAACGGACCCTGGATCGCCTGGCTGGCCACCCCGGTGGCGCCGGCCGCGGCGAAGCCCAGGCGACCGGCGGCGTCGGCGAGGTCGGCGCAGATGTCGAAGAAAGTGATGGTGGGGAAGTAGATCCAGTTGTCGGTCTGGGTGCCCAGGGGATTGTTGATCAGGCTGCGGATCAAGGCATTGCGTGCCTGGTAGCGCTGCATGGTGGTGCGCCCGGCGATGCTGGCGATCAGCGAGCGCGCCAGTTCCGGCGGGCCCACCCGCTGGAACAGCTTGATCAGCGAGCCGCTCTTGTCGAGTGCGGCGATGGTCGCATCGGGCACGTTGTCGTTGCGGATCGCGGCGATCACCCGGCGGGCTTCCTGGCGGGTCACCTGCCAGTCGTCCCAGCTATAGGAAATCAGTGACTCGATCAGGTCGCTGGTGGCGGTCATCGGTCTTCCTCCTTGTGAGTTGCCAGGCCCGTCAGGCGGTCCTGGGCGAAAGAGCGGACCCTCCCGGTCCGCCCGTATGCCTGGGCTCAGCGCGCCTCGTTCTTGCCGGGCCGCCGCAGCCAGCGCCACAGGCCGCGCAGCAACAGGCCCAGCGGCAGCAGCACGACGAGGAACGGCAGGCTGTAGGCGAAGAACTTCATCGCGGCGATGGTGCCATCGACAAGGTCGTCGAGCAGTTGCCCGGCGGCCGTGGCGAGCTGGCCGAGGCGGCTGTCCGGCTGCGCCTCGCTGCTGAAGCTCAGGGTCAGCAGGTTGGTGGCGATGCGCCGCTGCTGCTGGGCGCCGGCCTGGGCGTTGTCGGCCAGTTGGGCTTCCACCGCGGCGATTTCCTTGGCCAGGGCCAGCAGGTCGCCGACGCTCATGTCCTTGCGCCCCTGGTATTGCTGCAGGGTCTGGTACTCGCGTTGCAGGCGCTCGCGTTGCTGGCGGGTGTCGGCGACCGCCTGGGCCAGGTCCTCGGCGCGGGTCTGCCGGCTTTCCAGCGTGCCGCCCTGGGCAGCGGCCGCGACCAGCTTCTCCACGCCGTCCGGGACGATGCGCACGGTGAGTTCGGCGTAATGGCCGATACCGCCGCGTTGTTCGATGGCGAGCACGTCGCACTGGCCGAAGCGCTCGCTGTTGCAGGCGTCGCGGCTGGCGGCGAGTTGCGCGTCGATACGCGCGGCGGAAAGGCGGATGCCGACGCGGTGTTCGTAGGCGAGGGCGGTGCCGGGTTTGCCCGTCTCGCCCTGGAAACCGGCATTGCCGGAGACGCTTTCGGCGTGTTCGGCGGAGCATCCGTAGAGCGCCGCCAGCAGGACGCCGGCGGCAAGCTTCCATGCGTTCATTCTATCGAGCCCTCCGTGGCTTCGTGGTCTGCGTTACTTGACGCGCTGGCCCGGCTTGGCACCGCTGTCCGGACTCAGCAGGTAGATCTCCTCGCCACCCGGGCCGGCGGCCAGGACCATGCCCTCGGACACCCCGAACTTCATCTTGCGCGGCGCCAGGTTGGCCACATAGAGCGTCAGGCGGCCTTCCAGGGCGCTCGGGTCGGGATACGCGCTCTTGATCCCGGAGAACACGTTACGCTTCGCGTCGCCGATGTCCAGCGACAGGCGCAGCAGCTTGTCGGCGCCTTCGACGAATTCGCACTTCTCGATCAGGGCGATGCGCAGGTCGACCGCGGCGAAAGCGTCGAAGTCGATCTCCGCGGCGATGGGTTCCTTGACCAGCTCGCCGTTGCCGGCGGGTTGGGATGCGGCGGCGGCGAGGTCTTCCTTGGAGGCTTCGATCATGGCTTCTACTTTCGCGGGCTCGATACGGGTCATCAGGGGCTGGAACGGGTTCAGCTGGTGGTTGGCCAGCAGGGTCCGGTGGTCGGCCCAGGTCAGCGGGGCGACGTTGAGGAAGGCTTCGGCGGCGGCGGCCAGCTTCGGCAGCACCGGCTTGAGGAAGATCACCAACTGGCGGAACAGGTTGATGCCCAGGCCGCAGACGGCCTGGACCTTGTCCTGCTGGCCTTCCTGCTTGGCCAGCGCCCAGGGCGCCTGTTCGGCGATCCAGGCGTTGGCGCGGTCGGCGAGGGCCATGATCTCGCGCATGGCGCGATTGAAGTCGCGGGCCTCATAGGCCTCGGCGATGCCCGGTGCGGCCTCGCGGAAGGCGGCGAGCAGCTCCGGCGCAGGATCGGCGCCGACCAGCACGCCGGCGTTGCCCTTGTGGATGAAGCCGGCGCAGCGGCTGGCGATGTTGACGACCTTGCCGACCAGGTCGGAGTTGACCTTCTGCACGAAGTCCTCGAGGTTCAGGTCGAGGTCCTCGACGCCGCGGCCGAGCTTGGACGCGTAGTAGTAGCGCAGGTATTCCGGGTCCAGGTGGTCGAGGTAGGTGCGCGCCTTGACGAAGGTGCCGCGCGACTTGGACATCTTCTGGCCGTTCACGGTCAGGTAGCCGTGCACGTTCAGCGCGGTCGGCTTGCGGTAGCCGGCGCCTTCGAGCATGGCCGGCCAGAACAGCGCGTGGAAGTTGACGATGTCCTTGCCGATGAAGTGGTACAGCTCGGCGCTGGAGTCCTTGCCCCAGAACGCGTCGAAGTCCAGCTCGGGACGCCGCGCGCAGAGGTTCTTGAAGCTGGCCATGTAGCCGATCGGCGCGTCCAGCCAGACGTAGAAGTACTTGCCGGGAGCGTCGGGAATCTCGAAGCCGAAGTACGGCGCGTCACGCGAGATGTCCCACTGCTGGAGGCCGCTGTCCAGCCATTCGGCGAGCTTGTTGGCCACCGACTCCTGAAGGGCGCCGCTGCGGGTCCATTGCTTGAGCATGGCCTCGAAGTCCGGCAGCTTGAAGAAGTAGTGCAGCGATTCCTTGAGCACCGGGGTGGCGCCGGAGATCGCCGATTTCGGGTCCTTCAGTTCGGTCGGGGCGTAGGTCGCGCCGCAGGCCTCGCAGTTGTCGCCGTACTGGTCGGCGGTGCCG
The DNA here is from genome assembly GCF_001813485.1 of Pseudomonas sp. HMSC067G02. Lineage (NCBI taxonomy): Bacteria > Pseudomonadati > Pseudomonadota > Gammaproteobacteria > Pseudomonadales > Pseudomonadaceae > Pseudomonas > Pseudomonas sp. HMSC067G02. The sequence continues at coordinate 29,295 of NZ_KV812643.1, read as the reverse complement.
CACTTCGGGCAGGTGCCCTTGATGAAGCGGTCGGCGAGGAACATCTGCTTTTCCGGGTCGAAGTACTGGGTCACCGGGCGGGTGTCGATGTGCCCGGCGTCGCGCAGTTTCAGGTAGATCGCGCTGGACAGCTCGCGGTTCTCTTCCGAGTGGGTCGAGTGGTAGTTGTCGAAGTCCACCAGGAAGTCGGCGAAGTCGCCCATGTGCTCGGCGCGCACGGCGTCGATCAGTTGCTCGGAGGTGATGCCCTCGCGCTCGGCGCGGAGCATGATCGCCGAACCGTGGGCGTCGTCGGCGCAGACGTAGACGGCCTGGTTGCCACGCATCTTCTGGAAGCGCACCCACATGTCCGTCTGGATGTACTCCAGCATGTGTCCCAGGTGAATGGAACCGTTGGCGTAGGGGAGGGCGCTGGTAACGAGGATCTTGCGTGGTTCGGACATGGGTTCGGCTTATCGGCTGAGAGCTAAACGGATCGGTCACTATAAAGAAGCGGCGGTTTTTTTTCATCCGCGCGCCACTCGGGTAGGATGACCGGCATCGATTCCCCGCTTAACCCTCAGGAAATCCCCCATGTCCGCTATCACTCGCCAAACGGTGGAAGCCACCCTCCGCCAGTACCAGGACCCCTATCTGAACCAGGACCCCGTCAGCGCCGGCTGCCTGCGCGAGGTGGAGATCCAGGGCGACCGCGTGCGGGTGCGCCTGGAACTGGGGTACGCCGCCGGGCTGTTCAGAAACGGCCTGGCGCAAACCCTGCAAATGGCCCTGGAGGCGCTCGACGGCGTCGCTCGCGCCGAGGTCCGGGTCGACTGCGTGATCCAGCCGCACAAGGCGCAGCCGCAGGTCGAGGTGATGGGCAACGTGAAGAACATCGTCGCGGTGGCTTCCGGCAAGGGTGGCGTCGGCAAGTCCACCACCGCCGCCAACCTGGCCCTGGCCCTGGCCCGCGAGGGTGCGCGGGTGGGCATCCTCGACGCGGACATCTACGGCCCCAGCCAGGGCATCATGTTCGGCCTGCCGGAAGGCACCCGGCCGAAGGTCCGCGAGCAGAAGTGGTTCGAGCCCCTGGAGGCGCACGGGGTACAGGTGATGTCGATGGCCTTCCTCACCGACGACAGCACGCCGGTGGTCTGGCGCGGGCCGATGGTCTCCGGCGCCCTGATCCAGCTGATCACCCAGACCGCCTGGGACAACCTCGACTACCTGGTGGTGGACATGCCGCCGGGCACCGGCGACATCCAGCTGACCCTGGCGCAGAAGGTGCCGGTGGCCGGCGCGGTGATCGTCACCACCCCGCAGGACCTGGCGCTGCTCGACGCGAAGAAGGGCGTGGAGATGTTCCGCAAGGTGAACATCCCGGTGCTCGGCGTGGTGGAGAACATGGCGGTGCACATCTGCTCCAACTGCGGCCATGCCGAGCACCTGTTCGGCGAGGGCGGCGGCGAGAAGCTGGCGGCGCAGTTCGGCGTCGAGCTGCTGGCGTCCATGCCGCTGTCGATCGCCATCCGCACCCAGGCCGACAGCGGCCGGCCGACGGTGATCGCCGACCCGGAAAGCCAACTGGCGATGCTCTACCAGGAAATCGCCCGCCATGTCGGCGCGCGCATCGTTCTCAGCGAGCGGGCCAGCGTCGGCCTGCCGAACATCAGCATCAGCGACGACTGAGGCGCTCGGGCAGCCGTCGGCGACGGCTGCCTTTGCCCTGGGGCGGCGGCCCCGGTAAGATTCGCGATCATTTTTCGCAGCTTTCGACAGGACACCCTCCATGACCATCAAATCGGACAAGTGGATTCGCCGCATGGCTCAGGAGCACGGCATGATCGAGCCGTTCGTCGAGCGCCAGGTGCGCGGCGCGGACGACAGCCGGGTGATTTCCTACGGGGTGTCCAGCTACGGCTACGACGTGCGCTGCGCCGCCGAGTTCAAGGTGTTCACCAACATCCATTCGGCGGTGGTCGATCCGAAGAACTTCGACGAGAAAAGCTTCGTCGACATCAACAGCGACGTCTGCATCATCCCGCCGAACTCCTTCGCCTTGGCGCGCACCGTCGAGTACTTCCGCATCCCGCGCGACGTCCTGACCATCTGCCTGGGCAAGAGCACCTACGCGCGTTGCGGCATCATCGTCAACGTCACTCCGCTGGAGCCGGAGTGGGAAGGCCATGTGACCCTCGAGTTCTCCAATACCACCAACCTGCCGGCGAAGATCTACGCCAACGAAGGCGTGGCGCAGATGCTCTTCCTGCAATCCGACGAGGCCTGCGAAGTGTCCTATAAGGACCGTGGCGGCAAATACCAGGGCCAGCGCGGCGTGACCCTGCCAAAAGCCTGACGCCAGAGCGTTTCGACACCGGAAACCGGGCCTGGCGCCCGGTTTTTTCATGCCTTTTCCGCCAACCCCTCGCTGTTCCCCGCCGGCCGCTCTGGCACGCCTTATCGCGGGCGGGCAGGGGCTTATGCGCAGGCGACCGCCCGTCCTGTGAAATCTGGCAGTTACCGTTAGCTTTCGAATTGGCTAAAAAGTGTTCATCGGCTACGCGTGAACACGGACGCCAATCGTTTGCGCAGGCCGATCTGCAAGACCCACACAAGCCCCTCGCCTGAAGGGGTACGCATCCGCCGTGGCTGGTCCGCGTGGATGGCCGCTGAGTTACTTGTCTGCCGTTCGAACAATAAGAACGAACTCTACGTAATGCCGGGATACCCGTGGCAGCGATAGCTGTTTGCCTGTTCGAAAATTTTTGGGAGGTGTGAAATGCGGCGCGAAAGTCTGTTGGTATCGGTTTGCAAGGGCCTGCGGGTACATGTCGAGCGCGTTGGGCAGGATCCCGGGCGCAGCACGGTGATGCTGGTCAACGGCGCGATGGCGACCACCGCCTCGTTCGCCCGGACCTGCAAGTGCCTGGCCGAACATTTCAACGTGGTGCTGTTCGACCTGCCCTTCGCCGGGCAGTCGCGGCAGCACAACCCGCAGCGCGGGTTGATCACCAAGGACGACGAGGTGGAAATCCTCCTGGCGCTGATCGAGCGCTTCGAGGTCAATCACCTGGTCTCCGCGTCCTGGGGCGGTATCTCCACGCTGCTGGCGCTGTCGCGCAATCCGCGCGGTATCCGCAGCTCGGTGGTGATGGCATTCGCCCCTGGACTGAACCAGGCGATGCTCGACTACGTCGGGCGGGCGCAGGCGCTGATCGAGCTGGACGACAAGTCGGCGATCGGCCATCTGCTCAACGAGACCGTCGGCAAATACCTGCCGCCGCGCCTGAAAGCCAGCAACCATCAGCACATGGCTTCGCTGGCCACTGGCGAATACGAGCAGGCGCGCTTTCACATCGACCAGGTGCTGGCGCTCAACGATCGGGGCTACCTGGCTTGCCTGGAGCGGATCCAGAGCCACGTGCATTTCATCAACGGCAGCTGGGACGAATACACCACCGCCGAGGACGCCCGCCAGTTCCGCGACTACCTGCCGCGCTGCAGTTTCTCGCGGGTGGAGGGCACCGGGCATTTCCTCGACCTGGAGTCCAAGCTGGCCGCGGTACGCGTGCACCGCGCCCTGCTCGAGCACCTGCTGAAGCAACCGGAGCCGCAGCGGGCGGAACGCGCGGCGGGATTCCACGAGATGGCCATCGGCTACGCCTGAACCCTTGACCTGCGAAGACCCGGCCTGGCCGGGCTTTGCGGTCGCATAACGCACGGAGTAGCCCCATGCACGCCATCCTCATCGCCATCGGCTCGGCCGGCGACGTATTTCCCTTCATCGGCCTGGCCCGGACCCTGAAACTGCGCGGGCACCGCGTGAGCCTCTGCACCATCCCGGTGTTTCGCGACGCGGTGGAGCAGCACGGCATCGCGTTCGTCCCGCTGAGCGACGAACTGACCTACCGCCGGACCATGGGCGATCCGCGCCTGTGGGACCCCAAGACGTCCTTCGGCGTGCTCTGGCAAGCCATCGCCGGGATGATCGAGCCGGTCTACGAGTACGTCTCGGCGCAGCGCCATGACGACATCGTGGTGGTCGGCTCGCTATGGGCGCTGGGCGCACGCATCGCTCACGAGAAGTACGGGATTCCCTACCTGTCCGCGCAGGTCTCGCCATCGACCCTGTTGTCGGCGCACCTGCCGCCGGTACACCCCAAGTTCAACGTGCCCGAGCAGATGCCGCTGGCGATGCGCAAGCTGCTCTGGCGCTGCATCGAGCGCTTCAAGCTGGATCGCACCTGCGCGCCGGAGATCAACGCGGTGCGCCGCAAGGTCGGCCTGGAAACGCCGGTGAAGCGCATCTTCACCCAATGGATGCATTCGCCGCAGGGCGTGGTCTGCCTGTTCCCGGCCTGGTACGCGCCGCCCCAGCAGGATTGGCCGCAACCCCTGCACATGACCGGCTTCCCGCTGTTCGACGGCAGTATCCCGGGGACCCCGCTCGACGACGAACTGCAACGCTTTCTCGATCAGGGCAGCCGGCCGCTGGTGTTCACCCAGGGCTCGACCGAACACCTGCAGGGCGACTTCTACGCCATGGCCCTGCGCGCGCTGGAACGCCTCGGCGCGCGTGGGATCTTCCTCACCGGCGCCGGCCAGGAACCGCTGCGCGGCTTGCCGAACCACGTGCTGCAGCGCGCCTACGCGCCACTGGGAGCCTTGCTGCCATCGTGCGCCGGGCTGGTCCATCCGGGCGGTATCGGCGCCATGAGCCTGGCCTTGGCGGCGGGGGTGCCGCAGGTGCTGCTGCCCTGTGCCCACGACCAGTTCGACAATGCCGAACGGCTGGTCCGGCTCGGCTGCGGGATGCGCCTGGGCGTGCCGTTGCGCGAGCAGGAGTTGCGCGGGGCGCTGTGGCGCTTGCTCGAGGACCCGGCCATGGCGGCGGCCTGTCGGCGTTTCATGGAATTGTCACAACCGCACAGTATCGCTTGCGGTAAAGCGGCCCAGGTGGTCGAACGTTGTCATAGGGAGGGGGATGCTCGATGGCTGAAGGCTGCGTCCTGAACGGTGCTGGCATAACAGATAGGGTTGCCATGATTTTGCCGTATCGGCAAGGCTGCGCGCTTGACAGCGTCATACCCCGGGCCAATTCTGCTGTGATGCATTTTATCGATCAGGGCTTACTGCAATGAGGAATGACGGAGGCTTTTTGCTGTGGTGGGACGGTTTGCGTAGCGAGATGCAGCCGATCCACGACAGCCAGGGCGTGTTCGCCGTCCTGGAAAAGGAAGTGCGGCGCCTGGGCTTCGATTACTACGCCTATGGCGTGCGCCACACGATTCCCTTCACCCGGCCGAAGACCGAGGTCCATGGCACCTATCCCAAGGCCTGGCTGGAGCGATACCAGATGCAGAACTACGGGGCCGTGGATCCGGCGATCCTCAACGGCCTGCGCTCCTCGGAAATGGTGGTCTGGAGCGACAGCCTGTTCGACCAGAGCCGGATGCTCTGGAACGAGGCTCGCGATTGGGGCCTCTGTGTCGGCGCGACCCTGCCGATCCGCGCGCCGAACAATTTGCTCAGCGTGCTTTCCGTGGCGCGCGACCAGCAGAACATCTCCAGCTTCGAGCGCGAGGAAATCCGCCTGCGGCTGCGTTGCATGATCGAGTTGCTGACCCAGAAGCTGACCGACCTGGAGCATCCGATGCTGATGTCCAACCCGGTCTGCCTGAGCCATCGCGAACGCGAGATCCTGCAATGGACCGCCGACGGCAAGAGTTCCGGGGAAATCGCCATCATCCTGAGCATCTCCGAGAGCACGGTGAACTTCCACCACAAGAACATCCAGAAGAAGTTCGACGCGCCGAACAAGACGCTGGCTGCTGCCTACGCCGCGGCGCTGGGCCTCATCTGAAGCGCAGGGCGCGCCGGCCGGCGCGCCCTACCAGATCTGGCAGGTTGCCTGCCGTTCATCCTCCTTTAGTCTTCCCCCTCATGTGTGTGCTGGTATGTCCTCCGACTGAGAGGGCCCAGGAGTATCAGGGTAGGGATGCCGCCTTTTTTTTCTCGGCCGGCACGACACGGGGACTTGGTCATGATCGAATTGCTCTCTGAATCGCTGGAAGGGCTTTCCGCCGCCATGATCGCCGAGCTGGGACGCTACCGGCATCAAGTCTTCATCGAGAAGCTGGGCTGGGACGTGGTCTCCACCTCCAGGGTCCGCGACCAGGAATTCGACCAGTTCGACCATCCGCAAACCCGCTACATCGTCGCCATGGGCCGCCAGGGTATCTGCGGTTGTGCCCGCCTGTTGCCGACGACCGACGCCTACCTGCTCAAGGAAGTCTTCGCCTACCTGTGCAGCGAAACCCCGCCCAGCGATCCGTCGGTATGGGAGCTTTCGCGCTACGCCGCCAGCGCGGCGGACGATCCGCAACTGGCGATGAAGATATTCTGGTCCAGCCTGCAATGCGCCTGGTACCTGGGCGCCAGTTCGGTGGTCGCGGTGACCACCACGGCCATGGAGCGCTATTTCGTTCGCAACGGCGTGATCCTCCAGCGCCTCGGCCCGCCGCAGAAGGTCAAGGGCGAGACGCTGGTCGCGATCAGCTTCCCGGCCTACCAGGAGCGCGGCCTGGAGATGCTGCTGCGCTACCACCCGGAATGGCTGCAGGGCGTACCGCTGTCGATGGCGGTGTGAGGTCGTCAGCCGTTTCGCGCACTTTTTTCCGCTTCTCCTGCCGCATGCTCGGCCCGCGCCCCGGCGTCATCGGGCGTTCCCCTGCATTCCGGGATTTGGCCGCGGCTGCCGACTTGCGTAGTCTCTCTGCGGTCCGCCATCCCGAGGAGTCGCCATGCCGAAGTCATTCCGCCATCTCGTCCAGGCCCTGGCCTGCCTTGCGCTGCTGGCCAGCGCCAGCCTCCAGGCGCAGGAGAGCCGCCTCGACCGCATCCTCGAAAGCGGCGTGCTGCGCGTCGCCACCACGGGCGACTACAAGCCCTTCAGCTACCGCACGGAAGAGGGCGGCTATGCTGGCTTCGATGTGGACATGGCGCAGCGCCTGGCCGAGAGCCTGGGGGCCAAGCTGGTAGTGGTGCCGACCAGTTGGCCGAACCTGATGCGCGATTTCGCCGACGACCGCTTCGACATCGCCATGAGCGGCATCTCGATCAACCTGGAGCGCCAGCGCCAGGCGTATTTCTCGATTCCCTACCTGCGCGACGGCAAGACGCCGATCACCCTCTGTAGCGAAGAAGCACGTTTCCAGACCCTGGAGCAGATCGACCAGCCGGGCGTGACGGCCATCGTCAACCCCGGCGGCACCAACGAGAAGTTCGCCCGGGCGAACCTGAAGAAGGCCCGGATCCTGGTGCATCCGGACAACGTGACGATCTTCCAGCAGATCGTCGACGGCAAGGCCGACCTGATGATGACCGACGCCATCGAGGCCCGCCTGCAGTCACGGTTGCACCCGGAACTCTGCGCCGTGCATCCGCAGCAACCCTTCGACTTCGCCGAGAAGGCCTACCTGCTGCCGCGCGACGAGGCCTTCAAGCGCTACGTCGACCAGTGGCTGCACATCGCTGAGCAGAGCGGCTTGTTGCGCCAGCGCATGGAGCACTGGCTCGAATACCGCTGGCCCACCGCGCACGGCAAGTAGTACACGGCGAGGGTGGCCGCGGGCCCGCGCGGCCTTCCTTGGCGGCGGCAAAAACGTTATGGTCGGCGCCCCATCCTGGTGCCTGGTCCATGCGTTATCTACTGTTCGTCACCGTCCTCTGGGCGTTCTCCTTCAACCTGATCGGCGAGTACCTCGCCGGCCAGGTCGACAGCTACTTCGCCGTGCTTACCCGGGTCCTTCTCGCTGGCCTGGTGTTTCTCCCGCTGACCCGCTGGCGCGGCGTCGAACCGCGTTTCGTCGGCGGGGTGATGCTGGTCGGCGCGCTGCAGTTCGGCATCACCTACGTCTGCCTGTACCTGAGCTTCAACGTGCTGACGGTGCCCGAGGTGCTGCTGTTCACCGTGCTGACGCCGGTCCACGTGGCCCTGTTCGACGACCTGCTCAACCGCCGCTTCAACTTCTGGGCCCTGGCCGCCGCGCTGGTGGCGGTGCTGGGCGCGGCGATCATCCGCTACGACGGGATCACCGGCGAGTTCCTCCAGGGCTTCCTGCTGCTGCAACTGGCCAACGCCACCTTCGCCGCCGGCCAGGTGCTGTACAAGCGCCTGGTGCGCAAGTACCCGTCCGCGCTGCCGCAGCGCCAGCGCTTCGGTTATTTCTTCGTTGGCGCTCTGCTGGTGGCGTTGCCTGCCTGGCTGCTGTTCGGCGATCCGCAGCGCCTGCCGGCCGGCGAGCTGCAATGGGGCGTACTGGTATGGATGGGGCTGCTGGCCACCGCCCTCGGCCAGTTCTGGTGGAACAAGGGCGCCACCGAGGTGGACGCCGGTACCCTGGCGGTGATGAACAACCTGCACGTGCCGGTCGGGTTGCTGCTCAACCTGCTGATCTGGAACCAGCACGCCGACCTGCCGCGCCTGGCCCTGGGCGGCGCGGTGATCGTCGCTTCGCTGTGGGTCAACCGGCTCGGCCGGCGCGAGGTGCGTGCATGAGGATTTCCGGACAGGGCGTGCTGCTGTCGCTGGCCGCCTCGGTGCTGTTCGTTACCCTGCCGGGCTACGTCCACCTGCTGGAGCCGCTGGACAGCCTGCAGGTGGTAGCGCATCGGGTGGTCTGGTCGATCCCGATGGTATTCCTGCTGGTCGTCGCCACCCGCCAGTGGCCGACCCTGCGTGCCGCCTGGCGCCGGCTGTTCGCCGAGCCCTGGCTGCTGGCCTGCTTCCCGCTGACCGCGGCGATGATGCTGCTGCAATGGGGCATCTTCATCTGGGCGCCGTTGGCCGGGAAGACCCTCGAACTGTCGCTGGGCTACTTCCTCCTGCCGCTGGCGATGGTGCTGGTGGGGCGGGTGTTCTACGGCGAGCGCCTGACGCCGCTGCAGGCTATCGCCGTGGCCTGCGCGCTGGCCGGGGTGCTCCACGAGTTCTGGCTGACCCGCGCGTTCTCCTGGGTCTCCCTGGTCACCGCGCTGGGCTATCCCCCGTACTTCATGCTGCGGCGCAGGATGGGCGTGGACGCGCTGTCCGGGTTCGTCTTCGAGATGCTCTTCCTGCTGCCGCTGGCGCTGGCCGCGCTGTACTGGCTGGGCGACGAGAGCCAGGCCTTCCGCGAGGCGCCACGCCTGTGGCTGTTGCTGCCGATGCTGGGGCTGATCAGCGCGCTGGCCTTCGGCGCGATGATGGCTTCCAGCCGACTGCTGCCGATGGGGCTGTTCGGGATTCTCAGCTACGTCGAACCGGTGCTGCTGTTCCTGGTGGCGGTACTGTTCCTCGGCGAGGCGTTCCGTCCCGAGCAGCTATGGACCTACGCGCCGATCTGGCTGGCGGTGCTGTTGACCGGCTGGGACAGCGCACGCCTGCTGAGGAAACAGGCGCGACGGGGCATCTGAGCGAGCCGCAGGCGCCGGAATCAGCGCTTGCGGGTGCTTTCGACCTGGGCGAGGGTGGTCGGCAGGATGCGCTTGCCGGCCAGGTAGTGGCGTTTCCAGTAGCTGCTGTTGAGGTCGGAGACGCGGACCTTCTTGCCGCGCCGCGGCGCGTGCACGAAGCGGTCGTTGCCGACGTAGATGCCGACGTGGTCGACGCTGCGGCTGCGGATCCGGAAGAACACCAGGTCGCCCGGTTGCAGCTTGCCGCGGGAGACCTTGTTGTTGTCCATGTTGTAGATGGCGCGGGCGGTCCGCGGCAGGTCGACGTCATCGACGTCCTGGAACACATAGTTGACCAGGCCGCTGCAATCGAAGCCTTTCTTCGGCGTGGTGCCGCCCCAGCGGTAGGGGGTGCCGATCATGCTGAAGGCGCGGTCGGTGACTTCGGAAGCGGCGGCCGCGACCACCGAGCGGTTGGCGGACTGGCGGGTACTGACGACCCGGCTGGGCGACAGGGTGGAATTCTTCGACGGCTTGAAGGTGTGGGTGACCTGGTTGGAAGCCAGGCTGGGCGTCGAGAGGGCGGCCAGAAGGGCCGCGAAGCCTACAGACAGGCATGTCAAAAAGGGTGAACGCATTTCGGCATGTCTTCGCGTGCGTGAATAACGGTCCAGGCTTCCGCTGGTTCGTGGTTACTCTCTGTTCATCGGAGTGTCTTCTGGGTGACCGGAACGAGCCCTCCTGACTCTTCCGACCAGGCCGTCAAACGAAACGGCCAACTGCTTCCGGGCCTGGATGCATTCAGGTTGTCCCGGCGATAACGGGCTTCACGAAGGAAAATCGGGGACTCATCGGCGTTCCCAGCGTATTCCCCTACGAAAGCGGCGGCTATTGTGACCTATTTTGACGCCAGCCTTCTGACCATTCGTCGAATGGTCGGTTCCGGATGTGACGCGCCGGTTTCGCCGTGCAAGTGGCGATACTTGCGGGTCCGGCAATGACCTGTTGTTCGCCGTGGCCTTGGAAAGCCTCTGCGCCGGGGGTATGTTCGTGGTCCCCGTACCCGAGTGAAGCCCGTAGAAGCGAGTCCAGATATGACCGAAACAGCCAAGCGTCCCTTGTACGTTCCCCATGCCGGCCCTTCGCTGCTGGAGATGCCGCTGCTGAACAAAGGCAGCGCGTTCAGTACCCAGGAACGCATCGATTTCAACCTGCAGGGCCTGCTGCCGCACAACATCGAGACCATCGAGGAGCAGACCGAGCGCGCCTACAGCCAGTACAACCTGTGCAACACCGATCTGGACCGCCACATCTTCCTGCGCTCGATCCAGGACAACAACGAGACCCTGTTCTTCCGCCTGCTCGAGGAGCACCTGGAAGAAATGATGCCGATCATCTACACCCCCACGGTCGGCCAGGCCTGCCAGGAGTTCTCGAAGATCTACCGGACCCACCGCGGCCTGTTCATCTCCTACCCGGACCGCGAGCGGATCGACGACATCCTGCGCAGCGCCACCAAGAACAACGTGAAGATCGTGGTGGTCACCGACAGCGAGCGGATCCTCGGCCTGGGCGACCAGGGCATCGGCGGGATGGGCATCCCGATCGGCAAGCTGTCGCTGTACACCGCCTGCGGCGGTATCAGCCCGGCCTACACCCTGCCGGTGGTGCTGGACGTCGGCACCAACAACCCGGACCTGCTCAACGACCCGATGTACATGGGCTGGCGCCACGAGCGGGTGAGCGGGGCGCAGTACGAGGAGTTCGTCGACCTGTTCATCCAGGCGATCAAGCGCCGCTGGCCCAACGTCCTGCTGCAATTCGAGGACTTCGCCCAGACCAATGCCATGCCGTTGCTGGAGCGCTACAAGGACGAGCTGTGCTGCTTCAACGACGACATCCAGGGCACCGCCGCGGTGGCCGTGGGCACCCTGCTGGCGGCTTGCAAGGCCAAGGGCGAGAAGCTCAGCGAGCAGACCGTGACCTTCGTCGGCGCCGGCTCCGCCGGTTGCGGCATCGCCGAGCAGATCATCGCCGCCATGCAACTGGAGGGCCTGGACGAGGCCCAGGCGCGTCGGCGCATCTTCATGGTCGACCGCTGGGGCCTGCTCACCGACGACATGAGCAACCTGCTCGACTTCCAGCACCGCCTGGCGCAGAAGCGCGCCGACCTCGGTGCCTGGGGCGGCCAGCAGGGCGACGACCTGGCGTTGCTGGAAGTGATCCGCAATGCCCGGCCGACGGTGCTGATCGGCGTCTCCGGGCAGCGCGGGCTGTTTTCCGAAGAGGTCATCCGCGAGCTGCACAGCCATTGCAAGCAGCCGCTGGTGATGCCGCTGTCCAACCCGACCTCGCGGGTCGAGGCGACTCCGCAGGAAATCCTCAACTGGACCGACGGCCAGGCGCTGGTCGCCACCGGTAGCCCGTTCCAACCGGTGCAGGTGGGCGACAAGCGGATTCCCATCGCCCAGTGCAACAACGCCTATATCTTCCCCGGCATCGGCCTGGGGGTGATCGCCGCGCGGGCCAACCGGGTCACCGAAGGCATGCTGATGGCCGCGGCCAACGCCCTGGCCAACTGCTCGCCGATCGTTACCCGGGGCGAGGGCGCCGTGTTGCCGGCGCTGGGCGACATCCGCGAGGTCAGCAAGCGCATCGCCGTCGCCGTGGCCAAGCAGGCCCAGGCCGAGGGCAAGGCCCTGCATACCAGCGACGAGGTATTGAACGACGCCATCGAGGCGAACTTCTGGTTCCCGCGCTACCGTGCCTACCGCCGGACTTCGTTCTGAGGCTTAGCCGCAGGCTGCGCACAAGGCAGAGGCGTTAACCGCCGATATTCCGCGCGATCGGTGCGAGAACGCGAAAAGGCCACCCCGAGGTGGCCTTTTTCGTTGACGGTAGCGCTAGCGCTCAGCGCACATGATCGGGGCGCGTCCGGTGTTCGGCCTGGGTTTCCGGGTTTTCCGCCGCGCGCCGCGCCAGGGCCGGCAGGACATGATCGCGCAGCAGCGGCGCGAGATTGTCCGGCTGCGCTTGGCCGGGGACCAGCCAGGCCAGTTCCTCCAGCTCCGCCTGCGCACAGACGGCGTGGGGCAGGCGGGCGACGTAGATATCGGCATCGACGCGGGTGTTCGCCTCGTTGGCCGCCGGCGCCTGGAAGCTGCCGAGGTGCTCGAAGGTCGAGGCGCCCATCGGCAGGCGCAGTTCCTCCAGCAGTTCGCGCTGTAGCGCGGCGAGGGGCGTTTCGCCCGGCTCGCGCTTGCCGCCCGGGAGCATGAAGGCCTGGGTGCCGCGCTTGCGCACCAGCAGCAGGTTGCCCTGGTCGTCGAACAGGCAGGCGGCGGAAATGCTCAGCAGGTTGTCGGTCATTGCGGGTCGTCCTCGGCGATCACCTGGTAGCGCATCTGTACGATGCCGCTGTTGTAGCCATGTTGTTCCAGCAGTTGCAGGCGCCGCTCGCGGCCGCCGGCGAACAGCGGGATGCCGGCGCCGAGCAGCTGCGGAATGACGCTGACGATCACCTCGTCGAGCAGCCCGGCCGCCAGGCAACTGCCGGCGAGGCTGCCGCCGCCGGCCAGCCAGATCCGCCGGCAGCCCTGTTCGCCGAGGCGCGCGAGGCCTTCCTGGGGTGTGACGTGGCGCAACTCGACGCCTTCCGCTGCGCTTTCCTGCGGGTTGCGGGTGAGTACCTGGCAGGGTTTGCCCGGATACGGCCAGTCGCCGAAGCCGCGCACGATATCGTAGGTGCCGCGGCCCATCAGCAGGCCGTCGATGCCCTGGTAGAAGCTCTTGTAGCCGTGGTCGTTGCCGCCCTCGGCGAAACGGTCGAGCCAGTCGACGCTGCCGTCGGGGCGGGCGATGAAACCGTCCAGGCTGGCGGCGACGTAGTAGGTCAGGTGCGGTTTCATGGACGGTTTTCCTCGGTTCAGGCGGTGGCTTCGTCGCTGCGGCTCGGCGCGGCCAGCGCCTCGAACGAGCGGGCCCCGGCGTCACGCCCTTCGAGCATGCCTTGCAGCCCCTGGCGCAGGTCCTGCCCGCTGGGCTGCTGGTAGGCGCCGAGGCCGAACTCCGGCATCACCGCCAGCAGGTAGTCGAACACGTCGCCCTGGATGCGCTCGTAGTCGACCCAGGCGGTGGTGCGGGTGAAGCAGTATATCTCCAGCGGGATGCCCTGGGCGGTCGGCTGCAACTGGCGGACCATGCAGGTCATGTGCGGATGGATGTCCGGGTGGTTCTGCAGGTAGGCGAGGGCGTAGGCGCGGAACGTACCGATGTTGGTCAGCCGGCGGCGGTTGGCGGCCAGCGGGGCGACCCCGCCGTTGGCGGCATTCCACTCCTGCAACTCGGTCTGCTTGCGGGCCATGTATTCGGTGAGCAGGCGCACCTGGCTCAGGCGCCGCTCTTCCTTCTCGTCGAGGAAACGCACCTGGCTGGAGTCGACGTAGATCGCCCGCTTGATCCGCCGTCCGCCGGACTGCTGCATGCCGCGCCAGTTCTTGAACGACTCCGACATCAGGCGCCAGGTCGGCACCGAGACGATGGTCTTGTCGAAGTTCTGCACCTTCACGGTGTACAGGGTGATGTCCACCACGTCGCCGTCGGCGCCGACCTGCGGCATCTCGATCCAGTCGCCGACCCGCAGCATGTCGTTGCTGGTGAGCTGCACGCTGGCGACGAAGGACATCAGGGTGTCCTTGTAGACCAGCAGGAGGACCGCCGACATCGCGCCGAGGCCGGACAGCAGCAGGAGCGGCGAGCGGTCGATGATGATCGAGACGATGATGATCGCGCCGAACACGAACACGGCGATCTTCGCCAGTTGCACGTAGCCCTTGATCGAACGGGTGCGGGCATGCTCGGTACGCGCGTAGATGTCCAGCAGGGCATTCAGCAGCGCGGTGAGGGCGAGGATCAGGAACAGCACGGTGAAGGCCAGTGCCAGGTTGCCGAGGAAGTGCGCGGCCTTGTCCGGCATCTCCGGGATCCATGGCAGGCCGAATTGCACCAGCAGCGAGGGCGTGGTCTGTGCCAGGCGCTGGAACACCTTGTTGCGGATCAGGTCGCCGAGCCAGTGCAGCGCGGGCTGGCGGGCGAGCAGGTTGGCGGCGTAGAGGACGATGTAGCGGGCCACCCGGCCGAGAATCAGGGCGCCCACCAGCAGCAGGCCGAAGGCCAGGCCGGCGTGCAGGATAGGGTGTTGGTCGAGCGCCGACCAGTACCCGGAGAGCTGGTCGAGAAGGGATGTGGAGTCCATGGACAGGCGACTTCCTTTGTTGCGGGCGGGGGGGACGGGCCGGCCCCGCGGTTGAACGGAGATCCCGACGCGGGGGCCGGGAACGCACAAAGGAACCAAGAGTGCCCCATCGGGCGCCGGATCGCATCCCCGACGTGTCTACAAAGGTTTTCCGCCGACGCGCGGGCTCAGCCGGCAAGCTCCTCCAGGGTGCGCCCGCGGGTCTCGATGCCGAAGGCCCAGACCACCAGGGCGGCGACGCCGAAACAGAGGGCGCCGAGGGTGAACACCCCGCCCTGGCCGGTGAGCGGCAGGACCAGCCCGGTGACCAGCGGGCCGAGCAGCGAGCCGATTCGCCCGACCGCCGAGGCGAAGCCCGAGCCGGTGGCGCGCGCGGAGGTCGGATAGAGTTCCGGCGTATAGGTGTAGAGCACCGCCCACATGCCGAACAGGAAGAACTGCATGGCCAGGCCGAAGCCGATCAGCAGCGCCAGGCTGCCGCCGAACACCGCGGTCTGGCCGTAGGCGTAGGCCATCGCGCCGCCGCCGAGGAGCATCAGCACGCAGCTCGGCTTGCGGCCCCAGCTTTCCACCAGCCAGGCCGCGCAGAGGAAGCCGGGTATCCCGGCCAGCGAGATCAGCACCGTGTAGTACACCGACTGGGTGACGGCGAAGCCGGATTGCTGGAGCAGCGCGCTGAGCCAGGAGGTCAGGCCGTAGAAACCGAGCAGGGCGAAGAACCACAGGCCCCAGACGGTCAGGGTGCGGCGCCGGTAGGCTGGCGACCAGAGTTCGGCGAAGGCGCTGAAGAAGCCCGGACGGCTGCGTTCCCGCTGCGGCTGGCGCAGCGGCGGCGGCAGCTCGGTCAGGCCCAGCGAACGCATCACCCGTGCTTCTATGTCGCGCAATACCCGGTCCGCCTGTTCGCGCCGGCCGGCCTGCTCCAGCCAGCGCGGCGACTCGGGAATCAGGAAGCGGATGGCGAGGACGAACACCGCCGGCAGCGCCAGCACCAGGAAAATGCTGCGCCAGCCGGTCAGCGGCAGGAGGAAGTAGGACAGGCAGCCGGCGGCGACGAAGCCCAGCGGCCAGAAGCCGTCCATCAGCGCAATGTACTTGCCGCGGCGGCTGGCCGGGATCATCTCCGACAGCAGCGACTGGGCGATGGGAAACTCCATCCCCATGCCGATCCCCAGCAATACCCGGTAGAAGGTCAGGCTGCCGAGGTCGCCGGCGGTGGAGCACAGGTAGCTGGCCAGGCCCCAGAGCACGATGCTGGCCTGGAATACCGGCTTGCGTCCGAAGCGGTCGGCGAGCATGCCCGACAGGGCCGCGCCGATCACCATGCCGAAGAAGCTCGAGCTGGCCAGCAGCCCGGCCTGCGCCGAGTCGAGCCCGAACTCGGCTTTGATCGAGCCGAGCAGGAAGGTCATCATCGCCAGGTCCATCGAGTCGAAGAAGAACGCCAGCGCGATGATCACGAAGATCAGTCGGTGATACGGACTCAGCGGCAGCCGTTCGAGGCGTTCGGCGGCGGATGCGGGCGCGTCGGGCATGACCTGGTTCCTCTGGGCGGCGGGCGTCGAACGAGTCTGCGATCGCCGCCCGCGCCGCGCTTGCCTGGCGGCGACCCGGCGTCGAGCCGATTGCGACGCCGGCGCTGGCCGTCGCGCCGCGCGAATAAAGCCTGCGCGCCGGCGCGGCAACCGTTAGGCTATGCACCTGTCCATTTTCACGTGCAATGCCGAGGTCTCCCTTGTTCAGCCAATTTCCCCTCCACGAACGCCTGCTGAAGGCACTGGAAAGCCTGTCCTTCAGCGAGCCGACGCCGGTCCAGGCCGCGGCCATTCCCAAGGCGCTGGAGGGGCACGACCTGCGGGTCACGGCGCAGACCGGCAGCGGCAAGACCGCGGCCTTCCTGCTGCCGCTGCTGCACCGCCTGCTGGCCGAGGACAAGCCGCGCTCCCTGGCGCGCGCGCTGATCCTCCTGCCGACCCGCGAGCTGGCCCAGCAGACCCTCAAGGAAGTCGAGCGCTTCGCCCAGTTCACCTTCATCAAGGCCTGCCTGATCACTGGCGGCGAGGACTTCAAGGTGCAGGGCGCGCGCCTGCGCAAGAACCCGGAGATCATCATCGGCACCCCCGGCCGCCTGCTCGAGCAGCGCAACGCCGGCAACCTGCCGTTGCAGGACATCGAGGTGCTGGTGCTGGACGAGGCCGACCGCATGCTCGACATGGGCTTCGCCGACGACGTGCTGGCCCTGGCCAACGCCTGCCCGGCCGAGCGCCAGACCCTGCTGTTCTCCGCCACCCACAGCGGCGCCGGGTTGAACAAGGTGATCGCCGAGGTGCTGCGCGAGCCGCAAGTGCTGCGCCTGAACCAGGTCGGCGAGCTGAACGAGAACGTCCGCCAGCAGGTCATCACCGCCGACGACGTGGCGCACAAGGAACAGTTGCTGCAATGGCTGCTGAGCAACGAGACCTACACCAAGGCCATCGTCTTCACCAATACCCGGGTCTCCGCCGATCGCCTGACCGGGCGGCTGATCGCCAACCAGCACAAGGTCTTCGTCCTGCATGGCGAGAAGGACCAGAAGGACCGCAAGCTGGCCATCGAGCGCCTGAAGCAGGGCGCGGTGAAGATCCTCGTCGCCACCGACGTCGCCGCACGCGGCCTGGACGTCGAAGGCCTGGACCTGGTGATCAACTTCGACATGCCGCGCAGCGGCGACGAGTACGTGCACCGCATCGGCCGCACCGGTCGCGCCGGCGCCGAGGGCCTGGCGATCTCGCTGATCTGCCATGGCGACTGGAACCTGATGTCGAGCGTCGAACGCTACCTCAAGCAGAACTTCGAACGACGCAACATCAAGGAACTGAAGGCCGCCTACCAGGGGCCGAAGAAGCTCAAGGCGTCGGGCAAGGCCGCCGGCAGCAAGAAGAAAAAGCAGGACAGGAAGGGCGCCGCCGCCAAGCCCGCGGCCAAGCGCAAGCCCGCCGCGCGGCCGAAGGCCGGGCCGTCGGCGGTGGTCAGCGCCGACGGCATGGCGCCGCTCAAGCGCAAGAAGCCGACGGCGGAGTGATCGCGCCGGCGTTGGATTGCGGATAACGCCGCTGGCGCTGTCCGCCCCGAGGGACTGCCAGGCCCCGTTCTCAACTCCCCGCCGTCGCGCCCGCCTCGTCGTTGGCCGGCGGCGTGGCGCTCTTCACCAGCGGCGTATCGTAGCTGCTGGCCTCGTAGCTCACGCAATGGCGGATCTGCGGCGGACCGTCGCCGGCATGCAGGGCGGTGACGTTGTCGATGACGATCTTGTCGGCCAGGGTCATGCGGTCGAGCATGCGCAGGTGCTGGATCCAGTTGTCCACCAGGAACAGTTCCTGCCAGACCTCCGGGTTGCTCACGTCGCGGAACAGCGACCAGCGCTCCGCGCCGTTGCGCAGGCGCAGGCGGCGCAGCGGCTGGGCGGCGCGAACGAAGTCGCGGGTGCGCTCGGCGGGAATCCGGTATTCGATGGAGACCAGCACCATGCCCCGCCGCGTGTTGAAGACGAAGCTCGGCTGCCCGGGCATGCTCGCCGGCGCGCGGGAAATACTGGCGGCGTCCATTTCCGGCAGGCGCGAGTTGTATAGCAGGATCACCGAGGCCAGCAGCAGGCAGCCGGCGGCCAGCAGCGCACCGTGCACGGTCATGGTCTCGGCGAGATGGCCCCAGAGGAACGAACCCAGCGCCAGGCCACCGTACAGCGCGGTCTGGTACAACGCCAGGGCGCGCGCCTTGATCCAGTCGGGGACGAGGATCTGCACCGCCGAGTTGTAGGTGGCGAGGGCGCCGATCCAGCAGCCGCCGCCGAGGATCAGCACCGGGAACAGGACCCAGAGGTTGTCTACCAGGCCGAGGGTCAGCAGGATCAGCGCCAGGGTGAAGCCGGCCAGACTGATCAGCCGGCTGCTGCCGATCCGCTGGCGCAGGCGCGAGACCTGGGTGCTGCCGAGGATCGCGCCGAGGCCGAGGGCGCCGAGCATGTAGCCGTAGATCGCCGCGTCGCCGTCCGGGTTGCGGTGCGCCAGCAGCGGCAGCAGGGCCCAGACCGCGCTGGCGGAGAGGCCGAAGGCGAAGGAGCGCATCATCACCAGGCGGGTGACGGTTGAGTACTGGGTGAAGCGCAGCGCCGCGGTGACGCCTTCGAGGATGCCTTCCGGCGGCAGGCTGCGCTTGGGCACGTCGCGCCGCCACTGCCAGATCGCCCAGATCAGGGCCATGTAGCAGAAGCTGTTGAACAGGAACACCCAGGCCGGTCCCACCGCGCTCAGCAACAGGCCGCCGAGGGCCGGGCCGGCGGCGCGGGCGACGTTGTAGTTGACGCTGTTGAGCAGCACCGCGTCGCTGACCATGCGCGCCGGCACCTGCTCGTTGACCGCCGCCTGCCAGGCCGGGATGGTCACCGAGCCGCCGAGGGAGATCCAGAGGATGGAGATGATCAGCAGCACCGGGTCGAGGTAGCCGAGGAAGGCCAGCAGGGTGGCGAACATCGCCCCGGTCATCTCGAAGCTGAGTCCCCAGAGCATGATCTTGCGCCGGTCGTGGTTGTCGGCGATGACCCCGGAGAGGATCGACAGCAGCACCAGCGGCAGCGCCGCGGCGACCTGGATCATCGCCACCATCAGCGGGCTGGCGTGGGCGTCGGTGACCACCCAGGCGGCGGCCACCGACTGGGCCCAGGTGCCGAGGTTGGCGAACAGGTTGCAGATCCAGATGATGCGGAAGGCCTGGATCGAGAACGGCGCCCAGGTGCCGGTGCGTTCTGGCTTGGCCGCTTGGCCTTCGGGTTTGAGGGGCAGGTCGTGCTTGGGCGAAACGGACTGGAGCATCAGATGGGTGCCTTGTATCAGCGTGCCTGATGTCGGGAAAGTCTAGCCGCCTGGCGCCTGGGCGCCATTGATGGCGGTCATGGGGCCGGCCCGGCGTGGATAGACATTGGTCCGATGGCGCTATCGGAGAGTTCCGATGTCCAGGCAGGACAGTGCCCTGGGGTGTCCCGCATTGGTAGGCTTGCCGGCACCGAGTCGAGACAAGAGCGAAAAGCCGATGAAGTTGCTGTTGCGTTGCCTGCTGCTGGGGGCGTGGGTCCTCTCGCCGAGCCTGTGGGCCTGGTCCAACCATACGGTGGGCAGCTACCTGGCATTGCGCGAGCTGGCGGCCATCCGCGAGGCGCCGGAAGTCGAGGTGGAGCCGCTGGAGGCGTTCCTCGCCGCCGAGCGCGGCGGACTGGCCGCACTGCTGGACGAGCAGGAAGCCTACGCCCGTGCGCATATCGGCAACTACCCGGCGCGTCCGGACGCCCTGCGCTTCGCCGCCGACGGCGAGGCCGGCGACTTGCGCCAGGCGTTCCTCGCGGCGCTGCGGGTCAACCCGGAGATCCGCCTGGCGCTGGCGATCCAGCCGCTTCCCGGGCAGGACCAGCCGCAGCGCCCGCACCTCAAGCCACAGGAGGTGCTGGTGTTCCAGAACCTCTCGCCGTGGACCGCCTGGCGTTTCATCCGCCTGGAGCCCGGCGAGCGAGTCGCGCCCCTGGCAGTGCTGGCCACCGCCGCCGACGAACCGGACTACGGCCACGACATCAACCTGTTCAGCGACAACCCTGGCGAGGCCGGCCAGCGCTACGGCTTCGGCACCCAGCCATTCGGCGACCCGCGCTTCGAGTTCAGCTCCCAGGCGCCGTTCCACATGGGCTTCTACCACGAGGCGGCGGTGATCTACAGCGGCGCGCCGTTCCTCGCCCGGGCCTGGCCGGAATGGCGTGCCTACCAGTACTTCGGCCTGTCCCGCTTCGCCTTCGCCAACGGTCATCCCTACTGGGGCTACCGGTTCCTTGGCTGGGGCATGCACTACATCCAGGACATCACCCAGCCCTACCACTCCACGCCGCTGCCCGGTGCCAGCCTGGCGGCGATGCTACAGATGGAGGGCAAGGCATTGCTCGGCTACCCGGAGGAAAAACAGGCGGCCATCGAGCGTGTCGCGAACCGCCATACCGCGGTGGAGAAATACCAGTTCGACTGGCTGCGCCAACTGCTCCGCGACGGCCGCCCGCAGCCGATGCTCGACGCCTACGCCGACACCCGCCGCGACGGTGCCTATCCGGCCTATTCGCCGACCTACTTGCGCGAGGTGGTGGCCGCCGAGTCGAACGCCCACGCCGCGGCCTTCGACGCCGCCATCGGCGAATGGCTGGCCGCCCGCCCGGCCTCCGCCGCGCAGGACTTCAGCGAGAGCAACCAGCCACGCCCCGAGGCCCACGACAATGCGGCGCTGAACGCGCAACTGATCGAACTGATCGGGCATTTCGGCGCGCATAGCCGGAACATCGCCAGGGCGGCGTTGGAAACGGAGGAGGGTGGGGCGAAGGAGTGAGGGGGCGGGCGGATGAGCGGCGGATAACCGCGAGCGGTTATTCGCCCTGCGGAGCAGGGGCGCTGTCCGGCGTTTCCGGGGTGTGCAGGGCGGCGAACCCGCCCCGCCAGGCGGGTCGATGCCGCGACTCAGTCGCGCAACAGCTCCGCAGGCACCTCGCTGCGCAACATCAACTGGCACTGCTGGCTCTCCGGGTCGAACAGGATCACCGCCTCGCCCCGCCGCAAGGCATGCCGGGCGCGTTCTACACGCACGTCCAGCGGGGTCTCGTCGCCATTGTCGGTGCCTTCGCGGGTGACGAAGTCTTCCAGCAGGTTGTTCAGGGTGTCGGCTTCGAGCAGGTCGTGGGGGATCAGCATGGCGGTACTCCGGTATGGCGGCGAATGCTAGCGCGACGCATCGCGTACTGTCATGCCTGTCGCGAAGGCTGGCCGAGCAGGCGTTCGAGGGTGGCATAGAGTTCCGCCCGGTCCACCGGCTTGCCGAGGTAGGCGTCCATGCCGGCCTCGATTCCGGCCCGGCGGTGTTCGTCGAGGATGTGCGCGGTCAGGGCGACGATCGGGACGCGCGGCCAGCCCTGGGCACGCTCCTCCCGGCGGATCAGGCGGGTCGCCTCGAAGCCGTCCATTTCCGGCATCTCGCCATCCATCAGGATCAACTGGATGCCGTTCGGGTCGCGCAGGTACTCGTCCAGCGCGAGCCGTCCGTTGCCGGCCAGGCGCACCGCGTAGCCGCGCTTGGCGAGGAAGCCGCGCACCACCAGCTGGTTCACCGGGTTGTCCTCGGCGACCAGGATGCATGGGGCGTCCAGGCGTTCGTCCGGGGCCGCCTCGCTGCTCCGCCCTGGCTGTCGGCGCCGCTCCCGGTACAGTTCCAGCAGGGCTTCGCGCAGGGCCTTCACCGCCACCGGCTGGGCCAGGGCCAGCAGGCGCAGGCCTTCGTGCGGCGGCAGGTCCTGGCAGTGCTGCGGCGGGCATAGCAGGAGGATGCGCTGGCCTTGCTCCAGTTGCGCATAGAGGGTGTCCAGCCAGATCGACGGCGGCCCCGGCCAGGGCGCCGCCAGGACCAGCAGGGGCGGTGCGCTGAAGTCCTCCAGGTAGGCGTTCAGCCGTCTCGGCTGCAGGCAGCGTTCGACCCGCAGCCCCCAACGCTCCAGCAATGCCTGCAGGCAGTCCAGGGTCAGGTTGTCCTCGCTGGCCAGCAGGGCCGGACGGTGTTGCAGCAGTTGCGCCAGTTCGTCCGCTTCGCCGGCGTCGAGGGCGGGGCTGAGCGGCAGGTCGACGCTGAACCGGGTGCCCTTGCCCGGCTCGCTGCTCACCTCGATGCGCCCGCCCATCATCTGCACCAGTTCGCGGCTGATCGCCAGGCCCAGGCCGCTGCCGCCGTAGCGGCGGGTGGTGCTGGAGTCGGCCTGGGAGAAGGATTCGAACAGGGTCTTCTGCGCCTGGGCGGATATCCCGATGCCGCTGTCGCTGACGCTGTACAGCAGGCGCTCGCGTCCGCCCTCGTCGAAGCGCCGCTGCACGCGCACGGCGACATGGCCTTCGGCGGTGAACTTGAGGGCATTGCTGAGCAGGTTCATCAGTACCTGGCGCAACCGCGTCGGGTCGCCGTTGAGGCGGCGCGGCACGCCCCTGTCCAGGCCGAGATGCAGGCGCAGGCGTTTTTCCACGGCCTGGGCGCTGAACAGCGCCAGGGTGTCGGAGAGCAGTTCCTCCAGGTCGAAGTCGATGCGCTCCAGGTGCAGCTTGCCGGACTCGATGCGAGCGTAGTCGAGGATATCGTTGATCACCGACATCAGCGCGCTGCCGGAGCTGGCGATGGTCTCCACGTAGGCTGCCTGGCCGCGATCCAGCGGGGTATCGCGGAGCAGTTGCAGCATGCCCAGCACGCCGTTCAGCGGGGTGCGAATCTCATGGCTCATCTTCGCCAGGAAGCGGCTCTTCGCCTCGTTCTCCACCCGCGCCTGCTCGGCCGCCTGGCGCGAGCGGAAGCCTTCCTCCTTGAGCGCATTGATGCGGTCGGCGAGGCCGATGGACAGGGTCACCAGTTCCACGGTCATGCCGATCTTGACCACGCTGCTGCCGAACAGGCCGAACAGTTCGAAGCCCAGCGAGGCGGCGGTGGTGACCAGGAACGACAGCAGCAGCGCGCCCCAGGCCAGGATGTAGTAGAGGCCGTAGCGCAGGCCCTGGCGCCAGACGTGGACGCCGGCCAGCAGCAGGCTGAGGGAGACCAGCATCACCGTCAGGCTGGCGAGGACGTTCCAGGCGCGCAACCCCACCAGCGGCTCGCTGGCCAACAGGACCACGCAGGCCAGCAGCAGGCCGCGGAGGAAGCGGTCGAGGCGCGGGAAGTCGCGGCGGGTGTAGAGGTAGCCGCGGCTGAACTGGATCGACACCAGGCAGCTCAGGTACATCAGCAGGTAGATGCCGGCCGACTCCAGCGCCACGTGTCCGGGCAGCAGCTTGAACAGCAGGCCGTCGAAGCTGGCGGAAAACAGGCCGAGGCTGAGGTTGTACAGCAGGTACCAGGCGTAGGTGGCCTCGCGCAGCGAGACGAAGAGGAACAGGTTGTAGCAGAACAACCCGAACAGCACCCCGTAGAAGGCCCCGTTGAAGCCCATCAGGGTTTCCTGGCTGGCCGCGCTGGCCGCGTAGGTGCTGAAGTACAGCGGCACGTAGACGGTGCTGGTGCTCTGCACGCGCAGCAGCAGGGTGCTCTCGCCGGGCGGCAGTCGCAGCGGGAACCAGAAGTTGCGCACCTGCACCGGGCGCTGGGAGAAGGCGAACAGGTCGCCGCTCTCCTGCTGTTCGATGCGCCCATCGGCGGTCAGCAGGTAGACCTTGAGGTCGTCCAGCAGCGGGTAGTTGACCTCCAGGAAACCGGCCAGGTCGGCGCCGTTGCGGTTGTCCAGGCGCACCCTGAACCACCAGGCCGCGGCGTTCTTGCCGAAGTTCGCGTGGTCGCCGCGCAGGGCGGCGAAGGCCTGGGCCGGCAAGGCGAGGATGTCGCCCAGGCGCGCCTTGCCGCCGGCGTCGCGGTAGTATTCGGCGTATGCGCCCAGGGACAGGCGCAGGTCCTCTCCGTCCAGCGGCGCGGGCGGCTGCGCCCGGGCCGGCAGCGCGCAGCAGAGCAACAGCAGGACCAGGCAGAGTCGGGACATGCAACTACTCCATGGACACGAGTCGGCACGCATGATGCTACGGAGGAAATGAGACAGGCGAGGGAACCTGCCATCAGCCTAGCAGTTGGCTGGAGAGGAGGGCGGCCTCCCCGGGGGCGGGGAGGCCGGCGCGGGCTCAGCCCTTGTCGCTGTTGTTGCTGCTGTCGAGCACTTCGTCCACCGGCGGGACGTGGGTGCAGCTTTCCATGTGCACCGGATGCTCGAGCTGCTTGTTGAAGCGTTCCAGCGAGGTTTCCCGGGGCTTGGCGTCGCTGGCGAAGACCGGCGGGCTGAGGATGTAGGCAGTGAGCAGGCGGCTCAGCGCGGCGAGGCTGTCGATGTGCGTGCGCTCGTAGCCGTGGGTGGCGTCGCAGCCGAACGCCAGCAGCGCGGCGCGGGTGTCGTGGCCGGCGGCGATCGCCGACTGCGCGTCGCTGTGGTAGTAGCGGAACAGGTCGCGGCGCAGGGCGATGTCGTGGCGCTCGCCGAGCCGCAGCAGGTGCCGCGACAGATGGAAGTCGTAGGGCCCGCCGGAGTCCTGCATGGCCACGCTGACGCTGTGCTCGTTGGAGTTCTGGCCTTCGGCCACCGGGGCGATGTCGATGCCGACGAACTCGCTGACGTCCCAGGGCAGGGCGCCGGCGGCGCCGGAGCCGACTTCCTCGGTGATGGTGAACAGCGGGTGGCAGTCGATCGGCGGCTCCTGCCCGCTTTCCTTGACCGCCTTCAGCGCCGCCAGCAGCGCCGCGACCCCGGCCTTGTCGTCCAGGTGGCGGGCGCTGATATGGCCGCTCTCGGTGAACTCCGGCAGCGGATCGAAGGCCACGTAGTCACCCACCGAGATGCCCAGGCTCTCGCTGTCGGCGCGACTGGCGGTATAGGCGTCGAGACGCAGCTCGATGTTGTCCCAGCTGATCTTCAGGTTGTCCACCTCGGTATTGAAGGCGTGGCCCGAAGCCAGCAGCGGCAGCACGCTGCCACGGAACACGCCCTGTTCGGTGAACACCGTGACCCGGCTACCCTCGGCGAAGCGGCTCGACCAGCAGCCTACCGGGGCCAGGCCGAGGCGGCCGTTGGGCTTGATCTCGCGGACCAGCGCGCCGATCGTGTCGAGGTGCGCGGAAACCGCCCGGTCGGGGGTATTCAGGCGGCCCTGGAGGGTCGCCCGGATGGTTCCCCGGCGAGTCATCTCGAAGGGCACGCCAAGTTCGTCGAGCTGCTCGGCGACATAGCGCACGATGGTATCGGTGAAGCCGGTGGGGCTGGGGATGGCGAGCATCTCCAGCAGCACCCGTTGCAGGTAGTTGAGGTCCGGTTGTGGCAGAGGGGTCATGAAGGCACCTCGCGGCTGAGGGGGAAGAGAAGATCGACGAAGCGTTCGGCGGTCGGCTGCGGCTCGTGGTTGGCCAGGCCGGCGCGCTCGTTGGCTTCGATGATCACGTAGTCGGGCTGGTCGGCGGCCTCGACCAGGAAGTCCAGGCCCACCACCGGTATTTCCAGGGCCCGCGCGGCCTGGATCGCGGCCTCGCGGAGGGCCGGATGGAGGGCGTCGGTGACGTCCTCGAGGATGCCGCCGGTGTGCAGGTTGGCGGTGCGCCGCACGGCCAGGTGTTCGCCGCTGGGCAGCACGTCGTCGTAGCCATAGCCGGCGGCCCGCAGGGTGCGCTCGGTCTCGTGGTCGAGCGGGATGCGGCTTTCCCCGCCGGTGGCGGCCTGGCGCCGGCGGCTCTGCGCCTCGATCAGCTCGCGGATGCTGTGCCGGCCGTCGCCGATCACCGCGGCGGGACGACGGATGGCGGCGGCCACCACCTCGTAGCCGATCACCAGCACGCGCAGGTCGTGGCCGGCGTGGTAGCTCTCCAGCAGCACGCGCGAATCGAAATGGCGGGCGGCCTCGATGGCCTCCTCGACCTCTTCCGCGGTGCGCAGGTCCACCGCCACGCCCTGGCCCTGCTCGCCGTCCACCGGCTTGACCACCAGCGAACCGTGCTCGGCGAGGAACGCGGCGTTTTCCTCCGCGCTGCCGGCCAGGCGCTGCTGCGGCTGGCGCAGGCCGGCGTGCTGCAGGGCGCGGTGGGTGAGGACCTTGTCCTGGCAGAGGGTCATGCTTACCGCCGTGGTCAGGTCGGAGAGCGATTCACGGCAGCGGATCTGCCGGCCGCCCTGGGTCAGGGTGAACAGGCCGCCCTCGGCGTCGTCGACGCGCACCTCGATGCCGCGCCGGTGGGCCTCGTCGACGATGATCCGGGCGTAGGGGTTGAGGTCTTCCTCCGGGCCGGGGCCGAGGAACAGCGACTGGTTGATGCCGTTCTTGCGCTTGATGGTGAAGGTCGCCAGTTCGCGGAAGCCGAGCTTGCGGTAGAGCGCCTTGGCCTGCTGGTTGTTGTGCAGCACCGAGAGGTCGAGGTAGGCCAGTTCGCGGCTCATGAAGTGCTCGACCAGGTGCCGCACCAACGCCTCGCCGACGCCCGGCCGGCTGCATTGCGGGTCCACCGCCAGGCACCAGAGGCTGGAGCCCCCCTCCGGGTCCTGGAACGCCTTGGCGTGGTTGAGGCCCATCACCGTGCCTACCGCGACGCCAGTGTCGGCGTCCTCGGCCAGCCAGTAGATCGGCCCGCCCTGGTGGCGCGGGCTGAGGCGCTCGGTCTGCACCGGAAGCATGCCGCGCGCCAGGTACAGGCGGTTGATCGCCGCCCAGTCCTCCTCGGTATGCACCCGGCGGATGCGGAAACCGCGTGGCGGACGACGCGCCGGGCGGTAGTCGGTGAACCACAGGCGCAGGGTATCCGAGGGATCGAGGAAGAGCTGCTGCGGGGCGTGGGCCAGGACCTGCTGCGGCGCCGCCACGTAGAGCGCGATGTCGCGTTCGCCGGGGGCTTCCTGCAACAGGTCGCGGGCCAGTTCCTCGGCGTCCGGGTAGGTCTGCCCGATCAGCAGGCGGCCCCAGCCGCAGTGGATGCTCAGCGGTTTCTCGGTGGGCTCGCTGTGATCTTCGGCGAGACGCGCCTGCAGGCGTTCGTAGGTGGGCGCCTGGATACGTTGCAGGCGCTGGTTGTGCGGGTGAGGCAGATGCAAGTGGCCTTTCATGATCGCTCCTGGTTCGGGCCCCTGCGTTGGGGGTCCATTTTCAAAGTCCCTGTTCGCTGAGCCAGAGGTTGAGGGCGGCCAGCTGCCACAGCTTGGAGCCGCGCAGCGGTGTGAGGTCGCCGTCCGGATCGCTCAGCAGGCGATCGAATATCGCCGGCTGGAACAGGCCGCGGTCCTGGCTCGGGTCGAGCAGCAGCTCGCGTACCCATTCGCGGGTGCGGCCCTGCAGGTGCTTGAGGCCGGGCACCGGGAAGTAGCCCTTGGGCCGGTCGATGACTTCGCTGGGAATCACCTTGCGCGCGGCACCCTTGAGCACCTGCTTGCCGCCATCGCCGAGCTTGAAGCGGGCGGGAATGCGCGCCGACAGCTCGGCCAGGCGGTAGTCGAGGAACGGCACGCGGGCTTCCAGGCCCCAGGCCATGGTCATGTTGTCGACCCGCTTGACCGGGTCGTCGACCAGCATGATCGTGCTGTCCAGGCGCAGCGCCTTGTCCACCGCGGCCTCGGCGCCGGGGCTGGCGAAGTGGTCGCGGACGAAACGCCCGGCGACGTCCTCGACGCGGAAGCGCTCGCCGACGGTGGCCAGGTATTCCTCGTGGTCGCGGTCGAAGAACGCCGCGCGGTACGCGGCGAAGGCGTCGTCGGCGCCATCCACCTTCGGATACCAGTGGTAGCCGGCGAACAGCTCGTCGGCGCCCTGGCCGCTCTGCACCACCTTGCAGTGCTTCGAGACTTCCCGCGCGAGCAGGTAGAAGGCGATGCAGTCGTGGCTGACCATCGGCTCGCTCATGGCTCGGAAGGCCGCCGGCAACTGCTCGATCACTTCGTGCTCGCCGATGCGCAGGCGATGGTGGCGGGTGTGATAGCGCTCGGCAATCAGGTCGGAATACTGGAACTCGTCGCCGCGCTCGCCGCCGGCATCCTCGAAGCCGATGGAGAAGGTCAGCAGGTTGTCCACCCCGGCCTCGTGCAGCAGGCCCACCAGCAGGCTCGAATCGACCCCGCCGGAGAGCAGCACGCCGACCTCGCGGGCGGCGCGCTGGCGGATCGCCACCGCTTCGCGGAGGCCGTCGAGGACGCGCTCCTGCCAGTCGTCGAGCGTCAGCTCGCGCTCGTCCGGGCGCGGGCCGTAGTCCAGCGTCCACCAGGTGCGCTGCTCGCAGCTGCCGTCGAGGTCGACGCTCATCCAGGTCGCCGGCGGCAGCTTCTTCACGCCCTCCAGCAAGGTGTGCGGGGCGGGAACCACGGCGTGGAAGTTGAGGTAGAAATTCAGCGCCTGCGGATCGAGGTCGCTGGCGATGTCGCCGCCCTTGAGCAGGGCCGGCAGGCTCGAGGCGAAGCGCAGGCGCGAGCGGTCGAGGCTGTAGTAGAGCGGCTTGATGCCGAGGCGGTCACGGACCAGGAACAGCCGCTGGCGATCGCGCTCCCAGACGGCGAAGGCGAACATCCCATTGAGCCGGGGCAATAAATCGGCGCCCCAGGCATGGTACCCCTTCAAGAGAACTTCGGTGTCGCCGCCGGAGAAGAACCGATAGCCAAGGCTTTCCAGTTCGCCACGCAGTTCGGGGTAGTTGTAGATGGCGCCATTGAACACCATGGCCAGGCCGAGATCGGGATCGAACATCGGTTGGCCGGAAGCTTCCGCCAGGTCCATGATCTTCAGCCGTCGATGTCCGAGGGCGATCGGGCCCTGGGCATGGAAACCCCAGGCGTCGGGGCCTCGAGGGGCCAGGTGGTGGGTGATGCGTTCGACCGCTGCGAGGTCGGCTGCCTGGTTGTCGAAACGAAACTCTCCTGATATGCCGCACATATTCCTTACCGGTTCTCCGTTGGGGAAGTGGGTTACGTACTCCTTCCGGGTACATGACTTACCTAACAGAGGACCGTTACAGTTGGAAGGAGTTCTATACGAATTTTCCGGGCCTATCAGGACCCTTAACGAAGAATTTATGGGTATCCGGAATTTCTGGTTGATAAAATGCCA
>NZ_KV812642.1:229745-273405 GCF_001813485.1 Pseudomonas sp. HMSC067G02 | reverse complement strand
TCCTTCTGCAAGCGTCCAAAAGACTCGCCCTGCCACTCGGAGGGCGTGCCAGGAGCCCGATCCGTAGGGCGAATGACCGCTTGCGGTTATCCGCCGGCTTTCCAGGGCATCGGCGGATACCGCCTGTGGCGGTATTCGCCCTACGGGACTATATCGCTCGCGATTTCTTAGCTACACGGCAGTGATGGGGGACGCCGTTGCTTAGCGCTTGAGCGGGCGTCATGTTTGGTGGTCAAGCTGTTTTCTGTGCCTGCCTTGACCTCTTGTTTCGCCTTCCCAGGCGAGTTCCTTTTGCAAGCGTCCAAAAGGAACCAAAAGACTCGCCCCGGCATCCGGCCCCAGCCGCTTCTCGGCTGGGGTGCCCTCCTGACGGGGCGGGTTTGCCGCCCCACCACTTGGAGGGCAAGCCTCACTTCGTGCATGCCAGGAACCCGATCCGTAGGGCGGATAACCGCAAGCGGTTATTCACTCTACGGATCAGGGCTTCGGTATGTGGAAGTCTGGCATGCACGAGGTCATCCCCCCTCCTGAAGCGCCCTCAGCCCAATCGAATCCTTCCGCTCGCCACCAGCACCGCATGCCCGGCGATACTCACCCGCTCGCCCTCCAACCGGCACCACAGCTCGCCGCCGCGCGCCGAGCACTGCTGGGCGGTCAGCGACAGTTTGTTCAAGCGCTGGGCCCAGTAGGGAATCAGGCTGCAATGCGCGGAGCCGGTGACCGGGTCTTCGTCGACGCCCATCGCCGGGGCGAAGAAGCGCGAGACGAAATCCTTCTGCAGACCCCGCGCGGTGACGATCACTCCACGCCAGGGCAGCCGCGCCAGGGCCGCGAAGTCGGGGCGACAGGCGCGCACCGCCTCTTCGGACTCGAGCAGCACCAGCAGCTTGTCGGTGGAGCCCAGCACATCCACCGGCGGCAGGCCCAGGGCCTGCTCCAGCTCGACGGTGCTACCGACCTCGCTCGGATACTGCGCGGGGAAATCCAGGACCAGCCGCTCGTCCTCGCGGTTGACCCGCAGCGCACCGGAGCGCGAGATGAATTCCAGGCGCTCGCCCGGCTCGTCGTAGACCTCGAACAGTACGTGGGCCGCAGCCAGTGTGGCGTGGCCGCAGAGCGCCACCTCGACGCTCGGGGTGAACCAGCGGATCCGCCAGGCCTCTCCTTCGCGAACGACGAAGGCGGTCTCGGAGAGGTTGTGCTCGGTCGCGATCATCTGCATCAGCTCGTCCGCCAGCCAGGCGTCGAGGCGATAGACCACGGCGGGATTGCCACTGAACGGGCGGGAAGAAAACGCGTCGACCTGGTGGAACTCGAACTGCATGGCAGACCTCCTGGGAACGATCGCCACAGCATGCCGCCGCAGGCTCCGGGATGGGCGATACAGTGCGATCTTTTCCGATCGTAACAGTGGGACTTCGCCCTGCCTTCGACCCATTGCCCGAGCGGGCGTTTGCGGCGACCTGCCGGCGTTGTGAAGCCGCCGGCAAAAACGCCGCCTTTTTCCGCGAAACGCCGCTCAGGCCTCGCTGCGCACCCGTCGCACCGCGTTCTGCCAGCCGGCGTAGAGTTCGCCGCGGCGCTCCTCGGCCATGTGCGCGGCGAAGCGGCGCTGCAGGTGCCAGTGGCTGGCGATGTCGTCCAGATCGCGATAGAAGCCGGCCTTCAGCCCGGCCATGTAGGCCACGCCGAGGGCGGTGGTCTCGGTGACTTCCGGGCGCTCCACGGTGACACCAAGGATGTCGGTGAGGAACTGCATCACCCAGTTGTTCACCACCATCCCGCCGTCCACCCGCAGCGCGCTGGGCGGCGTGCCGTCCTGGCGCATCGCTTCGAGCAGGTCGCGGGTCTGGTAGCAGACCGATTGCAGACCGGCGGTGACGATCTCCTTGATTCCGGTGTCGCGGGTCAGGCCGAAGATCGCGCCGCGCGCCTTCGGGTCCCAGTAGGGCGCGCCGAGGCCGGTAAAGGCCGGCACCAGGTAGACGCCGTTGGAGTCGCCGGCCTGGATCGCCAGGGCTTCGCTCTCGTGGGCGTGGTCGATCAGCTTGATGCCGTCGCGCAGCCATTGCACCGCGGCGCCGGCGACGAAGATGCTGCCCTCCACCGCGTAGCTGACCTTGCCGTCCAGACGGTAGCCAACCGTGGTGAGCAGGCGGTTCTTCGAGGTCACCGGCTGCTCGCCAGTGTTCTGGATCATGAAGCAGCCGGTGCCGTAGGTGCTCTTCACCATGCCCGGCTGGAAGCAGGCCTGGCCGATCAGCGCGGCCTGCTGGTCGCCGGCCATGCCCAGCACCGGGATCGCCGCGCCAAGCAGCGACGGCTCGCTGACGCCGAACTCCGCCGCGCAGTCGAGTACCTCCGGCAGCAGGCTGCGCGGGATCTCGAACAGCGCCAGCAATTCCTCGTCCCAGTCCTGGCTGTGGATGTTGAACAGCAGGGTGCGCGAAGCGTTGGTCGCGTCGGTGCGATGGGAGCGGCCGCCGGTCAGGCGCCAGAGCAGGAAGCAGTCGACGGTGCCGAAGCGCAGCTCGCCGCGTTCGGCGCGCTGGCGGGCGCCGGGCACGTTGTCGAGGATCCAGCGCAGCTTGGTGGCGGAGAAATACGGATCGATCAGCAGCCCGGTGCGCGCGCTGACGTTCGCCTCGTGGCCGGCGGCCTTGAGTTCGGCACAGTAGTCGGCGGTACGACGATCCTGCCAGACGATGGCCGGGTGGATCAGGTCGCCGCTGGCGGCGTCCCAGACCAGCGTGGTCTCGCGCTGGTTGGTGATGCCGATGGCGGCGATGTCGGCCGCGCGCAAGCCCTTGCGGGCGAGCGCGTCGCGACAGACCTGGAGGGTGGTCAGCCAGATTTCCTCGCCGTCGTGCTCCACCCAGCCGTCCTTCGGGAAGTACTGCTTGAATTCCTGCTGGCAGCTCGCCACCGGCAAGCCCTGGGCACTGAACACGATGGCGCGGGAGCTGGTGGTGCCCTGGTCGATGGCGAGGAGATAGTGGGACATGGAAAACCTGACAGATTGAAAAGTAAGACGAATGCCGACCGCTAGGCCGGCGGGATTAGCGGTTCATTCGCGGCCGATGGCGGCGAACGAACCCTGGGTCAGCTGGGCCAGCACCTCGGCCGCCAGCTCCACTTCCAGCCCGCGCCGTCCTGCGCTGACATGGATGCTCGGGTACTGCCGCGCGCTTTCATCGATGAAGGTACGCAGGCGCTTCTTCTGCCCCAGCGGGCTGATCCCGCCCACCAGGTAGCCGGTGGCCCGCTGCGCCGCCTGCGGATCGGCCATGTCGGCCTTCTTCGCCCCCGCCGCATGGGCCAGGGCCTTCAGGTCGAGACTGCCGATCACCGGCACCACCGCCACCAGCAACTCGCCCTTCTCCGTGGCGGCGAGCAGCGTCTTGAACACCCGCTGCGGGTCCAAGCCGAGCTTTTCCGCGGCCTCCAGGCCATAGGAAGGTGCCTTGGGGTCGTGGCTGTAGCTGAGCACCTTGTGCTCGGCGCGGGCCTTTTTCAGCAGGTCGATGGCAGGGGTCAT
Source organism: Pseudomonas sp. HMSC067G02 (assembly GCF_001813485.1). Classification (NCBI taxonomy): domain Bacteria; kingdom Pseudomonadati; phylum Pseudomonadota; class Gammaproteobacteria; order Pseudomonadales; family Pseudomonadaceae; genus Pseudomonas; species Pseudomonas sp. HMSC067G02. The sequence goes on along the minus strand of NZ_KV812642.1, from coordinate 269,867 downwards.
GGTCACTCCCGGAGAAGAACGTTGGCTGAAAACCGGCGCCTACCTTAAGCCATCGCCGCCCCTGCTGCACGGGCGCCGATGCCGCGGCCCGCGTGCCTCGGTAGCGATATTCGATTGGCCGCGAAAACGAAACCGGAGGGTCGTTTTTCGGACAAACGTTCATCTTCGCGCTTTGACAGCATTCCTTTGTGAATATATTTTTTCGAAACTGAACAATTTTCACGGCTGCCCGCCATAATTACAAGAACAGACAAGAGAGGCCCCATGACCACCGCCGCCCCGACCCCGTCCCTGTTCGGCCAATGCCTGGCCGAATTCCTCGGCACCGCCCTCCTCATCTTCTTCGGCACTGGTTGCGTCGCGGCCCTGAAGGTCGCCGGCGCCAGCTTCGGCCTGTGGGAAATCAGCATCATCTGGGGGGTCGGCGTGAGCATGGCGATCTACCTCAGCGCCGGCGTCTCCGGCGCCCACCTGAACCCGGCGGTGAGCATCGCGCTATGGCTGTTCGCCGGCTTCGAGGGGCGCAAGCTGCCGTACTACATCACCGCCCAGGTGGCCGGTGCGTTCTGCGCCGCAGCGCTGGTCTACACTCTCTACAGCAGCCTGTTCATCGAGTTCGAACAGGCGCAGAACATCGTCCGCGGCAGCCAGGACAGCCTGGCCCTGGCCTCGGTGTTCTCCACCTATCCGCACCCGGCGCTGTCGGTCGGCCAGGCGTTCCTCGTCGAAGTGGTGATCACCGCCATCCTCATGGCGGTGATCATGGCTCTTACCGACGACGGCAACGGCCTGCCGCGCGGTCCGTTGGCGCCGCTGCTGATCGGCCTGCTGATCGCCGTGATCGGCAGCGCCATGGGCCCGCTGACCGGTTTCGCGATGAACCCGGCGCGCGACTTCGGCCCCAAGCTGATGACCTACCTGGCCGGCTGGGGGCCCATCGCCTTCACCGGCGGCCGCGAGATTCCCTACTTCCTGGTGCCGATCTTCGCCCCGATCCTCGGTGCCTGCCTCGGCGCCGGCGGCTATCGTGTACTGATCGCGCGCCATCTGCCGAGCGCCGCGGCGCCCGCCGAAGCCGAGCCGGAGAAGGTTCGCGCTTCCTGACCGCCCGCTCTTTCCTGCCATAGCCACAAGGCCACAGCCATGACCGACAAGCACAACAAGAAATACGTCGTCGCCCTGGACCAGGGCACCACCAGCTCCCGCGCCATCGTCTTCGACCGCGATGCCAACGTGGTCAGCCAGGCCCAGCGCGAGTTCGCCCAGTTCTATCCGCAGGCCGGCTGGGTCGAACACGATCCGATGGAAATCTGGGCCACGCAGAGTTCGACCCTGGTCGAGGCCCTCGCCCAAGCCAGCATCGAGCACGACCAGGTGGCCGCCATCGGCATCACCAACCAGCGCGAGACCACGGTGGTCTGGGACCGTCACAGCGGTCGGCCGATCCACAACGCCATCGTCTGGCAGTGCCGGCGCAGCGCGGCGATCTGCGCGCAGCTCAAGCGCGACGGGCTGGAAGACTACATCCGCGAAACCACCGGTCTGGTCACCGACCCGTACTTTTCCGGGACCAAGCTGAAGTGGATCCTCGACAACGTCGAAGGCGCCCGCGAACGCGCGCGCAACGGCGACCTGTTGTTCGGCACCATCGACACCTGGCTGATCTGGAAGCTCACCGAAGGCAAGGTCCACGTCACCGACTACACCAATGCCTCGCGGACCATGCTGTTCAACATCCACAGCCTCGACTGGGACGCACGGATGCTCGAGGTGCTCGACATTCCCCGCTCGATGCTGCCCGAGGTGCGCAACTCTTCGGAGGTCTACGGCAACGCCCGGATCGGCGGGGTCGGCGGCGGCGAGCTGCCGATCGCCGGGATCGCCGGCGACCAGCAGGCCGCCCTGTTCGGCCAGATGTGCGTGGAACCGGGCCAGGCGAAGAACACCTACGGCACCGGCTGCTTCCTGCTGATGCACACCGGCGACAAGGCGGTGAAGTCCACCCATGGCCTGCTCACCACCATCGCCTGCGGTCCGCGCGGCGAGGTCGGCTACGCCCTGGAGGGCGCGGTGTTCAACGGCGGCTCCACGGTGCAGTGGTTGCGCGACGAACTGAAGGTGATCAACGACTCCTTCGATTCCGAATACTTCGCCACCAAGGTCAAGGACAGCAACGGCGTCTACCTGGTACCGGCCTTCACCGGACTCGGCGCGCCCTATTGGGACCCCTATGCGCGCGGCGCAGTGTTCGGCCTGACCCGTGGAGTCAAGGCCGACCACCTGATCCGCGCCACCCTGGAATCCATCGCCTACCAGACCCGCGACGTGCTCGACGCCATGCAGCGCGATGCCGGCGAACGCCTGCGCGCTCTGCGCGTCGACGGCGGGGCGGTGGCCAACAACTTCCTCATGCAGTTCCAGGCCGACATCCTCGGCACCCGCGTGGAACGTCCGGTGATGCGCGAGACCACCGCCCTCGGCGCCGCCTACCTGGCCGGCCTGGCCTGCGGCTTCTGGAGCAGCCTCGACGAGCTGAAGAGCAAGGCGGTGATCGAGCGGGTGTTCGAGCCGGAGTGCGACGAGCCCCGGCGCGAAAAGCTCTATGCCGGCTGGAAGAAAGCAGTGGAGCGCACTCGCGGCTGGGACGACGGCGAACTGTGACGAGCTGGCGCCATTCGTCCGCCGCGATGCGGCGAATGGCGTGTTCCCCGGCGCCGCTCTGGCATGCCCTGGGTAACGTTTGCGCGCGGCGGCCGGGTGCCGCCGCGGCGCCCTCTACGACTCATGCACGGCTGACAACGGCCCCCCGCGTGCGGCATTCTTGGCGACTTTCCAGGGTCCCGGCCCGGCAGCACGAGAACAACCCATGAACCTGCCCCCCCGACAGCAAAGCATCATCGAGGAGGTCCGCGAGCGCGGTTACCTGAGCATCGAGGAGATGGCGCAGATGTTCGCGGTCACCCCGCAGACCATCCGCCGCGACATCAACCAGCTCGCCGAACAGGGACTGCTGCGCCGCTACCACGGCGGTGCGGCCTACGATTCGAGCATCGAGAACACCGCCTACACCATGCGCGCCGACCAGATGCGCGACGAGAAGCAGCGCATCGCCGAAGCCGTGGCCAGCCTGGTGCCGGACAACGCCTCGCTGTTCATCAACATCGGCACCACCACCGAGGCCATCGCCCGCGCCCTGCTCAACCACCGTAACCTGAAGATCATCACCAACAACCTGCACGTGGCCGCCACCCTCAGCGCCAAGGAAGACTTCGAAGTGCTGGTCGCCGGCGGCACCGTACGCAGCGACGGCGGCATCGTCGGCCAGGCCGCGGTGGACTTCATCCAGCAGTTCCGCGTCGACTTCGCCCTGGTCGGCATCAGCGGCATCGACGAGGATGGCAGCCTGCTCGACTTCGACTACCAGGAGGTGCGCGTATCCCAGGCGATCATCGACAACGCGCGGCAAGTGTTCCTGGCCGCCGACTCGAGCAAGTTCGGGCGCAACGCGGTGGTCCGCCTGGGCCCGATCTCGCTGGTCAACCGGGTCATCAGCGACAGCCCGCCGCCCGCCGCCATCGCCCGCCTGATGGCACAGCACAAGGTTCACCTGGACCTGGTCTGAGGCATTTCCCCTGCCACGGCGCCGTTCGGCGCCGTGAATGTTCGTTTCAGAAAAACCACCTGCCGACCCCTCTCCATACGCCACGACCCTCGGCGGCCGCTTTCCCGCATGCGGAAGAGGGGCTGTTCCCGCGCGGACGGGCAAACCGGTAGCGCCCGGGCAACCCTTCGAAATTGAAAAAGCCTGGTGAATCGGGCTGGTCAATAACTGCGCAATCGACTAAGCTATTTTCGAATTCGAACAAAACTACGTTCACTTTCGACTTCAGGGCCTTTCACATGAGTCAAGCGCACACCCCCTCCGCTCCACTCGCCGAAGTCTACGATGTCGCCGTGGTCGGCGGTGGCATCAACGGTGTAGGGATCGCCGCCGACGCAGCCGGGCGCGGCCTGTCCGTGTTCCTTTGCGAACAGCACGACCTGGCCCAGCACACCTCCTCGGCCAGCAGCAAGCTGATCCACGGCGGCCTGCGCTACCTCGAACACTACGAATTCCGCCTGGTCCGCGAAGCCCTGGCCGAGCGCGAGGTCCTGCTGGCCAAGGCGCCGCACATCGTCAAGCCGCTGCGCTTCGTCCTGCCGCACCGTCCGCACCTGCGCCCGGCCTGGATGATCCGCGCCGGCCTGTTCCTCTACGATCACCTCGGCAAGCGCGAGAAGCTGCCCGCCTCGCGCGGCCTGCGCTTCACCGGCAGCAGCCCGCTGAAGGCCGAGATCCGCCGTGGCTTCGAGTACTCCGACTGCGCGGTGGACGATGCGCGCCTGGTGGTGCTCAACGCAATCTCCGCCCGCGAGCACGGCGCCCACGTCCATACCCGCACCCGCTGCGTCAGCGCCCGTCGCAGCAAGGGACTCTGGCACCTGCACCTGGAGCGCAGCGACGGCAGCCTGTATTCGATCCGCGCCCGCGCCCTGGTGAACGCCGCCGGCCCCTGGGTGGCGCGCTTCATCCAGGACGACCTGAAACAGAAGTCGCCCTACGGTATCCGCCTGATCCAGGGCAGCCACATCATCGTGCCGAAGCTGTACGAAGGCGAGCACGCCTACATCCTGCAGAACGAAGACCGCCGCATCGTCTTCGCCATCCCCTATCTGGACCGTTTCACCATGATCGGCACCACCGATCGCGAGTACCAGGGCGACCCGGCCAAGGTGGCGATCAGCGAAGAGGAAACCGCCTACCTGCTGCAAGTGGTGAACGCCCACTTCAAGCAGCAACTCGCGGCCGCCGACATCCTGCACAGCTTCGCCGGCGTGCGTCCGCTGTGCGACGACGAGTCCGACGAGCCTTCGGCGATCACCCGCGACTACACCCTGTCGCTCTCCGCCGGCAACGGCGAGCCGCCGCTGCTCTCGGTGTTCGGCGGCAAGCTGACCACCTACCGCAAGCTGGCCGAATCGGCGCTGGCGCAGCTCCAGCCGTTCTTCGCCAATCTCGGCCCGGCCTGGACCGCCAAGGCACCGCTGCCGGGCGGCGAGCAGATGCAGAGCGTCGAGGCGCTCACCGAGCAACTGGCCAACCGCTACGCCTGGCTCGACCGCGAACTGGCGCTGCGCTGGGCGCGCACCTACGGCACCCGGGTGTGGCGCCTGCTGGACGGGGTCAATGGCGAAGCCGATCTCGGCGAGCACCTGGGCGGCGGCCTGTATGCCCGCGAAGTGGACTACCTGTGCAAGCACGAGTGGGCCCAGGACGCCGAGGACATCCTCTGGCGCCGCAGCAAGCTCGGCCTGTTCCTCTCGCCGAGCCAGCAGGTGCGCCTCGGCCAGTACCTGCAGAGCGAGCATCCGCATCGCCCGCGGGTGCATGCGGCCTGATCGCCAGCCAGAAACGTCGAGGCCCGCTTTTGCGGGCCTCGTTCGTTATGGAAGGGTACGGGACGATCCGGGCATAATGCGCGACGCCACCAAGCCGGTGGCGCCGCCGCAGTCGAGAATCCCGTGGACCTGATGTTCAAGGCGCTGATCGGCGCCGCCGTGGTCGTGCTCCTCGCCGTCCTGTCGAAGACCCGCAACTACTACATCGCCGGCCTGGTGCCGCTGTTTCCCACCTTCGCCCTGATTGCCCACTACATCGTCGGCAAGGGCCGTTCGCTGGACGACCTGAAGACCACCATCGTCTTCGGCATGTGGTCGATCATCCCCTACTTCGTCTATCTCGCCGCGCTCTACCTGCTGGTCGAGCGCTTCCGCCTGGAGACCTCGCTGGCCCTGGCGGCGCTGGCCTGGCTGGTGGCGGCAAGCGTGCTGGTGGGCCTCTGGGTACGCCTGCACGCCTGAGACCGCGAGCGCGGCTTCAGAGCTGGACGACGCTGGCCTGCCGATGGGCCTTCAGGTAAGGCACCACCGCCGCCAGCAACGGCTCCTTGAAGGCTTCCTGGAAGCGATGGGCGAGACCGGGGATCAGCTTCAGCTCCGAGCCACGGATATGCGCCGCCACGTGCACGCCGTGCATCACCGGCAGCAGCGGATCGGCGGTGCCATGGATCACCAGGGTCGGCACCTGCAGACGGTTCAGCAGCGGCACCCGGCTGGGTTCGGCGAGGATCGCCAGCAATTGCCGCTGCACGCCTTCCGGGTTGAACGCGCGGTCGTAGGAACGTGCGGCCTGCAACAGAAGTTGCTGGCGATCGTCGCGCACTTCCGGGCTGCCCAGCGCCGCCAGCAGGTCGGCCTGCTGCTCGACCGCCTGCTCGCGGCTGGCCGCCTCGCGCCGCGCCAGCAGGCGCAGCAGCGACTCGCTGGGTGCCGGCAGGCCTTCGGCGCCGGAGCTGGTCATCACCAGGGTCAGGCTGAGCAGGCGCTGCGGCGCCATGTCGGCGATGTGCTGGGCGATCATCCCGCCCATGCTGGCGCCGAGCACATGGGCCTGGGGGATATCCAGCGCATCGAGCAGATGCAGGGCATCGCCGGCCATGTCGGTGAGGGTATAGGGCGCGCTGACCGGCAGGCCGAGGCGATAACGCACCACTTCGTAGGTCAGCCGCGAGCTGGGCACCGGCACGTTCCAGGCCGACAGGCCGACGTCGCGGTTGTCGTAGCGGATCACCCGGAAGCCTTGCTCGCACAGGGCGCTGACCACCTCGTCCGGCCAGTGGATCAGTTGCCCACCCAGGCCCATCACCAGCAGCAGGGCCGGATCGCTGTCGCGGCCGATGCTCTGGTAGGCCAGGCGCACGTCGCCCAGTTCGACCGTCTCGGTAGGTACGCGTGCGTCGCAACGCGCCGCCGCAAAGGAGGAGAGGCTGCACAACAAGGCGGCCAGGAAGATGAAAGCACGCATGAAGAAAACCCAGAACGCAAAACCCCAGTGGAGCGCGATTCTGATTAAATTTCGTCCAGCGCGCTGCCACAGTAGCGTGACAGTTTGATGAATGCCGCCAGGCGGTCGTGGCGTTGTGGCTCTGCGGCGTTGCGCCGCTGCTCCGGGCCGCCGTCCCGTGTGCCGGGCTATTCTCCCCGTCGCTCCACGATCGCGCGCTCTGCGGGATCGAGGCCATCGCTTGTCGACAGCCCCTGGCGTATGAGACAAACTCAACGAATCCGCACCGCTATCAAGTTTTGCTCATACAGAGGCCGCCATGCTCGAACTTCGCCACCTCAAGACCCTGCACGCGCTGCGCGAAGCCGACAGCCTGGTGGAAGCCGCCGAGCGCCTGCACCTTACCCAGTCGGCGCTGTCGCACCAGTTCAAGGAACTGGAAGAGCGCCTGGGCATGCAGTTGTTCGTGCGCAAGACCAAGCCGGTACGCTTCACCAGCGCCGGGCTGCGCCTGCTGCAACTGGCCGACTCGCTGCTGCCCCAACTGCGCACCGCCGAGCGCGACCTGGCGCGGCTCGCCGGCGGTACCGCCGGACGCCTGCACATGGCCATCGAATGCCACAGTTGCTTCCAGTGGCTGATGCCGACCATCGACCAGTTCCGCGACGCCTGGCCGGAAGTCGAACTGGACCTGGCCTCGGGCTTCTCCTTCGCGCCGCTGCCGGCCCTGGCCCGCGGCGACCTCGACCTGGTGGTGACCGCCGACCCGGTCGAGTTGCCCGGCATCACCTACGTGCCACTGTTCACCTACGAAGCGCTGCTGGCGGTGGCCAACCAGCATGCCCTGGCTGGTCGACCGTACGTCGTCCCGGAGGACCTGGAGCGGGAAACCCTGATCACCTATCCGGTGGAACGCGATCGTCTCGACGTCTTCACCCGCTTCCTCGACCCCGCCGATGTGGAGCCGGCGCAGGTGCGCATAGCCGAGCTGACCGTGATGATGATGCAGCTGGTGGCCTCCGGTCGCGGCGTCTGCTGCCTGCCGAACTGGGCCCTGCACGAGTACAGCTCGCGCGGCTACGTGACGGCCCGGCGCCTCGGTGAAAAGGGCCTGTACTGCACGCTCTTCGCCGCCATCCGCACGGACATGTTCGATGCGCCATTCATGCGCGACTTCCTGCTCACCGCCAAGGACACCTCCTTCGCCACCCTCGAAGGGGTCAGCGCCGCCAAGGGCTGAGCGGCTCAGAACAGCGGCAGCTCATAGGTCAGGTACAGGCGGTTCTCGTCGATGTCGCGGCTGAAGGCCGAACGGTAGGTAGCGTTGCGCCAGACCAGCCCCAGTCCCTTCAGCGGACCGCCCTGCAACACGTAGCGCAGGTCGCTGTCGCGTTCCCACTCGCGACTGCCGTCGGCGCCCTTCGGTTTCGCGCCATGGCCGCTGAAATAGCGCGTCATCAGGCTCAGGCCGGGCACCCCGAGCGGCGCGAAGTCGCAGTCGTAGCGCAGTTGCCAGGAGGACTCGCCAGCCTCGGCGAAGTCGTTGTACTGGCCGAAATTGACCAGGTACGGATCGGTCCCCTCCAGGTAGGGGAAGCCGTGGTCGCCACTCATCCGCTGGTAGCCCAGGCCGAAGGCCTGGCCGTTGCGCAGGCGGTAGGTGAGCGACCCGCTGAAGGAACGGTTGTCGATGCGCCCGCCGCGAGCGCCGCCGGTATCCCGGCTGAGCGCCAGGCGCAAGTCGCTCTCCAGGCTATCCGCGGCGACGCCGATGCGCCCCTTGAGACCGAGGAAATGCTGGGCGTAGACCTGCTCCAGTTCGCCATAGTGGTAGCTGCCGGTCCAGTCCGGGGTGATACGGTAGTCCAGGCCAGCCAGGTCGAAACGGTCCGCCTGCGCCGCGCCGGCGAAACGCCGGTTGCGGTTGAACAGCGCCAGGTCGCTGGTGCCCGCCTCGTTGCGCTGGCTGACCTCGGTCAGCCGTCCCAGGTTCAGGCTCAGTCCGCTCAGTTCGCCGGAAGTCAGCAGCGCGCCCTGGAACACCTGGGGGAATAGCCGCCCGTAGTTGGGCTGGATGGTCGGTAGCTTCGGCACCAGGCCGCCGACCTTCAGCTCGCTGCGCGACAGGCGCAGCTTGGCGGTCGCGTCCAGCCGCGCGTAGTCGCCCGCCGCGCTGCCATCGTCGCGAAGCGGAAGCAGGCCGGTGCCGCTACGCCCCGCGCCGGAATCGAGCCGGACGCCGAGCTTGCCCAGCAGGTCGAGACCCACGCCGAGGGTGCCCTCGGTATAGCCCGAGCGGTAGTCGAAGAGAAAGCCCTGGGCCCACTCCTCGCTTTTCGCACGCCCCACGCCATCGCGGAAGTCGCGGTTCATGTAGAAGTTGCGCAAGGCCAGGCTGGCCCGCGAGTCTTCGAGGAAGCCCTCGGCCAGGGCGGGAACGCTATCGCCGGCAAGGATCGGCAGCAGGAAAAACGCGCATTTCTTGTTGTTGTTCATACGCACTCCGGACGGGCGCCTGGGCGCCTCTTTTTCTAGGGGGAACGGTGTCTCATCGGCAGCGCTCGATCACCATCGCCACGCCCTGGCCGAGCCCGACGCACAGGCTGACCACCGCGTAGCGCCGCTCGATGCGTTGCAGCCCGCGGGCGGCGGTGAGCACCAGGCGCGCACCGGAGGCGCCGAGCGGATGGCCGAGGGCGATGGCGCCGCCATGGGGATTGACCCGCGGGTCCTCGTAGTCCAGGCCGAGCAACTTCAGGCAGGCCAGGACTTGCGGCGCGAAGGCTTCGTTGATCTCGATCAGGCCGACCTCGTCCAGGTCGATGCCGGCGCGTTGCAGCGCGCGGAGGATCGCCTGCTGCGGGCCGATGCCCATCAACCGGGGCTCGACGCCGACGCTGGCGCTGGCGAGGATCCGCGCCAGCGGCCGGATGCCCTCGCGCTCGCCGATCGCGCGATCGCCCAGCAGCACTACCGCCGCCCCGTCGTTGATCCCCGAGGCATTGCCGGCGGTCACTACCCCGCCGGCGAACAACGCCGGCAAGCGCGCCAGGGCCGCCAGGTCGGCCTGCGGCCGCGGATGCTCGTCGCGCTCCACCAGCCGCGTCTCGCCCTTGCGTCCGGCACGCACCTCCACCGGAAGGATCTCGCCGAGGAAAAAGCCCTCCTCCAGCGCAGCCTGGTAGCGCGCCTGGGAAGAAGCGGCGAAACGGTCGGCGTCCTCGCGGGCGATGCCGAAGGCGCGGGCCACGTTGTCGCCGGTCTCCGGCATGCTGTCGTTGCCATAGCGCTCGACCAGCCTGGGGTTGGCGAAGCGCGCGCCGATGGTGCTGTCGAAGACCTCCAGCGTGCGGCTGAAGGCGCTCTCCGCCTTGGCCATGACGAACGGCGCCCGGGACATGCTTTCGGCGCCGCCGGCCAGGTACAGCCGGCCCTCGCCGCAACTGATCGCGCGCGCCGCGTCGATCACCGCCGACAGTCCGCTGGCACACAAGCGGTTGACCGTCTGCCCGGGCAGCCGCGCCGGCAGGCCGGCTGCGAGCAGCGCGTTGCGCGCCAGGTTGCGGCTGTCTTCGCCGGCCTGGTTGGTGCAACCGAGGATCACATCCTCCAGGTCGTCGACGGCGAACCCGGAGGTTTCCGCGAGACGCGCCAGCAGCAGGCCGGCCAGGTCGTCCGGACGCACCGTCGAGAGTGCACCGGCATGCCGGCCGAAAGGCGTACGCAGGCCGGCGTAGATATAGGCATTGAGCATGGTGTGTTTCTCCGCGAAGGGATCAGGAGGCCAACGGGCTGTCCGGCTGGCGCAGGGAAAGGCCCAGTTGGGCGCGCCGGCGCAGCCAGGGGCTGGGGCGATAGCGCGGGTCGCCGCTGAGCGCATGCAGGCGTTCGAGGATGCGCAGCACGCGCCCGGCACCCATTCGGTCGCCCCACTCCAGCGGCCCCAGCGGATAGCCGAGACCGAGGCGCACCGCCAGGTCGATGTGCTCCACCGAAGCGATACCCTGCTGGGCGATGTCACAGGCGAGATTGACGATCGAGGCGAGGGTGCGCTGGACGATGAACCCGGCGCTGTCGCGAATCAGCGTGACGCCCACGCCGTCCCGTGCGAACAGGGTGCGAGCGGCCTGCTGCAGCTCCGCTCGGGTCGCCGGGCAGGCCATCAGGCAGCGGTGTCGCTCCAGGTCCGACAGCACGTCGATGGCCAGGCTGCGCGTCGGATCGACGGCGAACCGCCGCGCTGCGGCGCTGACGTCGGCGCCCAGTGGCGCAAGCAGGCACAACGCCGCCCCGGAAGGACGCTCGCCGCTCTCCACCTCGGCGCCCAGACGTTGTAGCAACGTCAGCAATGGCGCGCGGTCATGTTCGTCGTCGACGCCCAGCCACACCGGCGGCAACGCCGCGCCTGGCGCAACCGCCGGGGCGGCGGCGGGCACCTGCCCAGCGCCGTCGTAGCGGTAGAAGCCCTGGCCGCTCTTGCGCCCCAGGCGGCCGGCGGCGAGCATCTCGCGCAGCAAGGGATGCGGACGATAACGCGGCTCTTCGTAGTACTGCCGGTAGATCGACTCCATCACCGGCAGGCTGACGTCCAACCCGACCAGGTCGAACAACTCGAACGGGCCCATGCGGAAGCCGGCGCCCTCGCGCAGGACTTCGTCGATCGCCGCCACCGGCGCCACGCCCTCGCCGAGGATACGCAGCGCCTCGGTGCCGAAGGCCCGTCCGGCATGGTTGACGATGAAGCCGGGGCTGTCCGTGGCACGCACCGACTGGTGGCCGAAGGTCGCCACCAGGGCGCACAGTCGCTCGGCGATGCCGGTGCGGGTGGCGAGACCGTCGATCACCTCCACCAGACGCATCAGCGGCACCGGATTGAAGAAGTGCAGACCGGCGACCCGGCCGGGATCGCGACAGGCCGAGGCGATCGCGGTAACCGACAGCGAGGAGGTATTGCTGGCGAGGATCGCTTCGTCGCCGACCACCTCTTCCAATTGGCGGAACAACGCCTGCTTGGCCTCCAGGTTCTCGACGATCGCCTCGATCACCAACTGGCAGCCGCGTAGGACCCGCAAGTCCTCGACCACCCGCAGATTGCCCATCGCGCGCGCGGCAGCCTCCGCCTCCAGCCGGCCCCGCTCCACCTGCCGGGCAAGGACCGTGGCGATCTGCTCGCGTGCTTGCAGCGCCGCACCCTGGCGGCTGTCGTAGAGCAGCACCGACAGCCCGGCACAGGCAGCGAGCTGGGCGATGCCCTGGCCCATGGCACCGGTACCGACGATACCGATGAGAACGATCGGTGGCTCGCTCATTTTCCCAGGTACTCCGCTGTGCGTTTTTCCAGGAAGGCACGCATGCCCTCCTTCTGGTCGTGGCTGTCGAACAGCAACTGGAAGGCCTTGCGCTCCAGCGCCAGGGCCTGGTCCAGCGGCAGGTCGGCGCCGGCCAGGACCACTTCCTTGATCTGCGCCAGCGCCAGCGGCGGCAGGCCGGCGATCTGGCGAGCCAGTTCGAGGGCGCGATCCAATGCCTGGCCATCCGCCGCCACCTCGCTGACCAACCCTATGGCCAGGGCCTCCGGCGCCCGTACCGTGCAACCGGTAAACAGCATGCGCAGCGCCTGGAACTTGCCCACCGCTCGCACCAGGCGCTGGGTGCCGCCGGCGCCGGGCATCACGCCGACACGGATTTCCGGCTGGGCGAAGCGCGCCGAGGCACCGGCGACGATCAGGTCGCAGTGCATCGCCAACTCGCAGCCTCCGCCCAGGGCATAGCCCTCCACGGCGGCGATCAGCGGCTTGCGGCAGGCGGCGAGGGCCTGCCAATGGCGCTCCACCCCGCGCTGCTGGATCTCCAGCGCGGACGCCTCCGCCAGTTCGTTGAGATCGGCGCCGGCGGCGAACGCCGTGCCATTTCCGGTGAGGACGATGACCCGGGTATCGGCGCACTCGTCGAGGCGCCGTACGTGCTCCGCCAGAGCCTCGCGCAGGCGCATGTTCAGGGCGTTGAGCACTGCCGGGCGGTTCAGTCGCAACAGGGCCACGCCCTGCTCCGGCCGCTCCAGCAGCACGAGTTCGGGGCTCACCGCCCCAGGGGAGGAATCCATGGCCATCTCCAATTGCCCGGGGATTGAGTTGCACGGCGCAGGCCGTGCCGTGCGGGGTTTCAGGCGCGGACGATGCCGCGCCGGACCAGCGCGTCGATCGCCTCGGCGCTCAATCCCAGTTCCGCCAGGACTTCCCGAGTGTCTCCGCCCAGCACCGGCGGCGCGGCGCGGTAGCTGGCCGGGGTGCGCGAAAGCTTCACCGGAGAGGCGATGCCGCGATAGCCCTCGAGTTCGACGACCATCCCGCGATGGCGGGTGTGCGGGTGTTCCACCACCCGATCCACCGTGGCGATGGCTCCGCAGGGCACGCCGAGACGGATCAGCCGCTCGGCCAGCTCGCGACCGTCGTGGGCCGCCAGGTAATCCTCCAGGGCGCGCTTCAGCGCCTCGCGGTTGACCGAGCGCTTGCCGTTGTCGGCGAAGCGCGGGTCCCCCGGCAGTTCATCGGCTCCCAGGTACTCGCACAGGCGGGCGAACTGGCGGTCGTTGCCGACGGCGAGGAAGATCGGCTCGGTACCGGTGCGGTAGCTGTCGTAGGGCGCGATGTTCGGATGGGCGTTGCCGCTACGCCGGGGCGTACGTCCGGAAGCGAAGTAGTTCGGCAGGTGCGGGTGCAGCAGGGAAATACCGCAGTCGTACAGGGCGATGTCCACCGACTGCCCGCGCCCGCTGACCTGGCGCTCGTGGAGGGCGAGGAGGATGCCGGCCATGGCGTTCAGCCCGGTGACCATGTCGACGATCGGCAGGCCGATGCGCAACGCGTCGCCGCCGGCCTCGCCGTTCACGCTCATCAGTCCGGCCATCGCCTGGATCGCCGCGTCGTAGCCGGGCAGGCCGCCGAGCGGGCCGTCGGCGCCGAAGCCCGATACCGCGCAGTGGACCAGCCGCGGGAAGCGCTGGCGAAGCACCTCCTCGTAGCCGATCCCCCAGCGCGCCAGGGTGCCGGGCTTGAAGTTCTCCAGCAGTACGTCAGCGTCCTCCAGCAAGCGCAGCAGCAGCTCGATGCCCTCCGCCGTCGCCAGGTCGACGGCGATGCCCTTCTTGTTGCGGTTCACGCCCTTGAAGTAGGACGCCGTGTCGCCCTCGAAGGGTGGCCCCCAGCCACGGGTCTCGTCGCCGCCGAGGGGTTCCAGCTTGATCACCTCGGCGCCGTGGTCGGCCAGCGCCTGGGAGCAGTAGGGTCCGCCGAGGACCCGGCTGAGATCGATGATTTTCAGGCCACGCAGGGCGCCCGCCTGATTGGTCATGGCGACTCTCTGGTTGTTGTGAGCGGGAATGCGGGCAGTCAGGCCGGCAGCAATTGCATGGCTTCGGCCTGGCTCAGCGGCACCTCGCCGACCACCCTGGCCAGCAGTTCGGCCTGGTCGGTCCAGCCCTCCAGGCGCAGCGGGTCGCGCGGCAGCAGCTTGTGCCGGGCGACCAGGAAGGCCAGGGCCAGGCGGCGCTGGTCGGGTGCCTGGCGGCTGGCCTCCCAGGCCATGAAGATCGCCGTGCACAGGTGATAGAGGGCGCTGCCGGCCTGGCGCACCTGCTCATCCTGGCGGCGCTCGGCGACGTCGGCCATGGTCGCGACCACTCGCACCAGCAGTTCGTCGAAGAGGTCGCGGGCGTCCCCTGGCAGGTCGCTGTCATCCAGCAGCCGGCGCAGGTGGCGCTGCAAGGGTTCGAGCGCCTGTTCGCGGCTCGCCGCACGGGCGACGTCCAGCGCCACGATGTTGCTGGTACCCTCCCAGATCGACCCCAGGTGGGCGTCGCGCACCAGGCGCGGGTCGCTCCACTCCTCGATGTAGCCGACCCCGCCGCGCACCTCCATGGCGTCGCCGGTGACCCGTCGCGCATCGCGGCAGGCGCGGAACTTGATCAGCGGAGTGAGGATCCGCACGCATTTCTGCGCCTCGACCTCGCCGCCATCGGCGCGCGGCAGCAGCGTGGCGATCTGCATGAACATCGAACGCGCCTGTTCGGTGGGCAGCATCATCTTCAGCAACTGCTTCTGCATCAGCGGCATGTCGATCAGGTGCTTGCCGAAGGCGTGCCGATGGCGGGCGACGAACAGCGCCTCGCTCAGCGCCCGGCGCATCAGCCCGGCGGCGCGCACGCCGTTGGACAGGCGCGACATGTTGACCATGTCGGCCATCTGCTGGAAGCCGCGGCCGATCTCGCCGATCAGGTAGGCGCTGGCGCCTTCCAGGCGGACTTCGCCGCTGGCCATGGAGCGGCTGCCCAGCTTGTCCTTCAGGCGGACGATGCGATAGGCGTTGCGCGTGCCGTCCTCGCGGACCTTCGGCAACAGGAACAGGGTCACGCCCTTCATTCCTTCCGGCGCGCCTTCGGGCCGGGCCAGGACCATCGCCAGGTCGGCGTCCGGGTTGGAGCAGAACCACTTGTCGCCGTAGAGCTTCCACTCGCCGCCCTGCTCCCGCGCCACGGTACGGGTCCGCGCCACGTCGGAGCCGGCGGCCTGCTCGGTCATGAACATGGCGCCCTGGAACAGCTCGTCGAAATCCCGCGAGGCGAGGGACGGCAGATAGCGCTCGACCAGTTCCGGCGCGCCGAACCTGCGCAGGGTGCGGGTCAGCGAGTCGGTCATGCTGACCGGGCAGCAAAGGCCGAACTCGGCCTGTACGAACAGGTGGGTGAGCGCATACTTCACCAGCGGCGGCGGGCCGTCCGGGCGATGGCTCATGGAAGCCAGGCCGAGTTCGGCATAGGCCACCCGTTCGAGGGCGACGTAGTCCGGATGCTTGCGAATGCTCTGCAAATCCTCGCCGCGGCGGGTGCGCGGCGCCAGCACCGGCGGGTTCTTGTCCGCCGCCAGCGCCAGCACGTCCAGCTCGCCGCCGGCACGGGCGCCGAGCCGTTCGAGGAGCGGCCGCCATTCGGCGAGCAACGCCGGCGGCAGGTATACCTCCAGCAGCCGCTCCAGGGCCGGA
The DNA here is from genome assembly GCF_001813485.1 of Pseudomonas sp. HMSC067G02. NCBI lineage: Bacteria > Pseudomonadati > Pseudomonadota > Gammaproteobacteria > Pseudomonadales > Pseudomonadaceae > Pseudomonas > Pseudomonas sp. HMSC067G02. The sequence goes on along the minus strand of NZ_KV812642.1, from coordinate 253,948 downwards.
TCGCAGGTGTAGAGATTCAGCCCACGGCTGTCGGGGATGTTCAGCGTATCTTCGCGAAGTACTTCGGGCATGGCGGTCATGGCGCGGCTCCTGCTTGTCTTGCGCCGAGACTAGGCGAGTGGTTCGATAAGCATCCAATACAAAAAAAATCATCGACGATAAGAAAAACAGATCGTAGAACCAGGTGCCTGCCATGGATCTCAGACAGCTTCGCTACTTCATCGCGGTCGCCGAGGAACTGCATTTCGGTCGCGCCGCGGCTCGCCTGTTCATCTCCCAGCCGGCGCTGAGCTTCGACATCAAGAAGCTGGAGGAACAGCTCGGAACCCAATTGCTGCTGCGCAACAACAAGTCGGTGAAGCTCACCGGCGCCGGCCAGGTCCTGCTGGTGGAAGCGCGCAACCTGCTGCTGCAGGCAGAGAAGGTGAAACGCCTGACCCAGCTATCCGCCGAGGGCGACGTCGGCCAGCTGCGCGTCGGCTTCGTCAACTCCATGCTCTACCGCGGCCTGCCCAGGGCCATGTCCCGCTTCGAACGGGAGCACCCGAACATGGAGGTGGTGCTCGGCGAAATGAACAGCGCGGAGCAGGCCCAGGCGTTGCAGCGCGGGCAGATCGACCTGGGCTTCGTGCACTGGGGCAGGCTGCCGGCGGAAATCGTCTCCGAACCCTTGATCAGCGACCCGTTCCTCTGCTGCCTGCCCGCCGGGCACCGCCTGGCAGGCCAGGCGCGTCTGGACCTCGCCGAACTGCGCGACGAAGACTTCATCCTCTTCCCGCGCCATGTCTCCCCGCACTACCACGACCTGATCATCGCCCGCTGCGTGGACGCCGGCTTCAGCCCGCGCATCCGCCACGAGGCGCGCCTGTGGCAGACCGTCGCCGCCATGGTCGGTCTCGGCATGGGCGTCGCGCTGATCCCGGAGACCCTCTGCCTGGCCTGGCGGAACGAGGTGCGCTACCTGGAGATCGAGCCGGCCGGCGCGCGTTCGGAGATCCACGCGATCCTTCCGGCCAGCGAACCTTCCCGGGCGGCGCAGGCGTTCCTGGCGACGCTGAAGAGCGGCCTGGACGACGCCTGAGCGAGGGCTGACGGAAAACGTCGATATGGAATCCCTTATCGAGCCATAAGATTAAAAGACTATTGATTTGCGGGGGTGCCACCTAGACTCCGAGGCACCCGGGTCAACACCGACGCACGCTCTCCATCCACGGAAACCAGCGTTTCCGCCCCGCCTTTCAGCGAAGGGCGGTAGGGAGCGGCGTGTCGGCGAGAACAACAATAAACAGGACTCGACCTATGCCGCGCACGCCCTCTCCCGAAGACGCCGACCTGCACAAGAAGGCCCGCAGGGCCGGTATCGCCTCCTTCATCGGCACCACCATCGAGTGGTACGACTTCTACATCTACGGCCTGGCCGCCGCCCTGGTGTTCGGCAAGGTATTCTTCCCCGCCGACATGGATCCGGGCCTGGCCACCCTGCTGTCCTTCGTCACCCTCTGGTCGGGCTTCATCGCTCGCCCGCTGGGCGGGATCATCTTCGGCCATCTCGGCGACCGCATCGGCCGCAAGACCACCCTGGTGATCACCCTGATCATGATGGGCATCGCCACGACCTGCATCGGCCTGTTGCCGGTCTATACGCAGATCGGCATCTGGGCGCCGATCTCCCTGGTGGCGCTGCGTATCGTCCAGGGCATCGCGGTCGGCGGCGAGTGGGGCGGCGCGATCCTGATCGCCAGCGAAAGCGCGCCCAAGGGCAAGGGCATCCTGTACGCCGCCTTCGCCCAGCAGGGCTCGCCCACCGGCAACCTGCTGGCGACCCTGGCGTTCTTCGCCCTCAGCGCCCTGCCCGCCTCGGACTTCATTCTCTGGGGCTGGCGCGCGCCGTTCCTGCTCTCCGCAGTGCTGGTCATCGTCGGCATGGTGATCCGCCTGAAGCTGGAGGAGTCGGAAGACATGAAGCGCGTGCTGGCGCAGAAGCGCACGGTGAAGCTGCCGCTCGCCGAGGTGCTGGGCAAGCACTGGAAGATCGTCCTGCTCGGCGCCGGCGTGCTGCCGATCATCCACGTCACCTACTTCAAGAGCACCTTCGCCCTCTCCTGGGCGACCAAGACCCTCGGCTACAGCCAGGGCACCTTCCTCAGCATCATCGTGGTCGCGCTGGTGGTGCAGTTCCTCAGCCAGCCGCTGGGGGCGCTGCTCACTTCGCGCATCGACATGCGCAAGGCGGCATGCCTGATGGTGCTGCCGGAGTTCATCCTGATGCCGGCGATGTTCTTCGCCGTGGAAACCAAGGTCTACTGGATCGCCGCGGTCGGCATGTGCCTGGCCACGGTGCCGCACGCGATGTTCTACGGCGCGGTGGGCGGTATCCTCGCCCGAGCCTTCCCGGCGCGGGTGCGCTACACCGGCCTGTCGCTGGCCTACCAGCTCTGCTCGCTGCTGGTCGGCGGCGGTACGCCGGTACTGGCCCAGTGGATTCTCAACAGTACCGGCAGCATCGTCGGCGTGGCCCTGGCCTCGGCCTGCTACGCGCTGGTCTCGCTGGCCTGTACCCTGGCCCTGTTGCGGATCACCGGGTTCCACGCCAGCGACCTGTCGACCGCCGAGCGCGCCGACGCCGAGGACTTGCAGCGGCCCGCAGCGGTCGAGCGGGAACCGGTGTTGCGCGCCCCCGCCCGGCTACTGGGCGGCGATCCCGGCTAGCCGGCACCGTCCATGCGCCGCTCGTGCTCCAGCAACCAGCGCTTGCGCCACAGGCCACCGCCATAACCGGTCAGGGAACCGTCCGAACCGATGACGCGGTGGCAGGGAATCACGATGGCGATCTGGTTGGCTCCGTTGGCGCGGGCCACGGCGCGCACCGACGACGGCGAGCCGATGGACCTGGCCAGCCCGGCGTAGCTCTGCGTGCTGCCGCACGGTACCTCGCGCAGCGCCTGCCAGACCGTGCGGGTGAAGGCCGAGGCGTTCAGCGCCAAGGGGGTCTGGAAGCGCACTGGAGTACCGCCGAAGTAGTCGGCGAGTTCCGCCTCGATCCTGTCGATGGAGGCGAAACGGCCGAAACCGATGCTCGATCCGCTGCTCTTCTGCAGGCGTTTCAGCTCCCCGCTCAACGCCGGGCGGTCGAAGAATTCCAGCAGGTGCAGGGCCTGCGCATCGGCCACCGCGAGCATGGCGCCGAGCGGGGTCTGCAGCCAGTCCGCCTTGAGCAGCTCGCGCCCGCGCAACTGCGACGGCGTCTCGCCCAGCAGCCGCGCGAAGGCGCTACGGAAGCCGCTGTCGGAGTCGAAGCTGGCATCCAGTTGCGCGTCGATCACCCGCGCGCCCGAGGACAGCCGCTCGGCGACCTGGCCAAGACGGCGCAGGCGAGCCATTTCCAGAAAGGTCACGCCGAACTCGCGCTTGAAAGCACGGCGCACGGTGGACGGGTCATAGCCCAGCGCCGCCAGGTCGTCTTCGAACCAGCGCCGCTGCGGTTGCCGACCGAGGCGCTGGAGCAGGTCGCTGACCAGCGGCCCCTGCGTGCCGAGCCGTTCCAGCGGCCGGCAACGCAGGCAGGGCCGGAAGCCGGCCTCGACGCAGCCCTTGATCGAATCGAAGAACAGGGTGTTCTCGCGCTTCGGCTTGCGCGCCGGGCAGGTCAGGCGGCAGAACACCCCGGTGCTCTTCACCCCGACGAAGGCGAAGCCATCGTAGGCGGGGTCGCGCGCCAACAGCGCGGCATACAGGGTGTCGTCATCGGGAAGGGGAAGGAACAACGCTGCGTCGGACATGGCCGGCTCCGGAATCAGGGAGGCGATGGATAGCCACTCTAGGCCAGGAGCCTGCGCCTTGCCGCCGCGAAACGGGCGTCGATTCTTTCTCAGCCCTCCTCGAAACGCATCTCCGGCGGCGGCTCGCGGAAACCGTGGGTGATCGCCGCCAGGTACACCGCGCCCAGCGCCAGCCAGCAGAGGCCGAGGATGATCGCCAGATGGTCGAGGCTGGCCATCAGCCACAGGTCGGCGACCAGGCCGATGCCAGGGAATACCAGGAACAACAGGGTTTCCCGTGGACCGCGGCGCTCGGCGCCAAGGTAGTAGTGGAAGACCACCGACAGGTTGACCAGGCTGAAGGCGAGGAAGGCGCCGAAGTTGATGAACGACGTGGAGGTGGTCACGTCCATCTGTAGCGCCAGCAAGGCCACCACACCGCACAGGACGATGCTGTTCACCGGCGTCTCGAAGCGCTTGCCGAGACGCCCGAAGAACGGCCGCGGAAGGACGCCGTCGCGGCCCATGGCGAAGAGCAGGCGCGAGGCGCTGGCCTGGGCCGAGAGGCCGGAGGTGAACTGGCCGACGATCAGGCCGACCAGGAAGAAGGTCACGAACAGGTCGCCACCGATGTTGCGGGCGATCTCGTAGGCCGCCGAGTCCGCGCTGTCGAAGGCGAACGACGGGTGCGCCAGTTGCACGAAGTACGAGGTGACGATGAAGATCAACCCGCCCAGCAGGGTGATCAGCAGGATCGCCCGCGGGATGTTGCGCCGCGGGTCGCGGGTTTCCTCGGTCAGGGTGCTGACCGCGTCGAAACCGAGGAACGAGTAGCAGGCGATCGCCGCACCGCTCATCACCAGCGGTACCTGCAGGTCGCCACCGAGCAACGGTTGCAGCGACCATAACGGCTTGCCCGGGTCGCCCAGCACGTAGTGCACGCAGAGCGCGACGAAGGCGCCGAGGACCAGGAACTGCACCAGCATCAGCAGGCCATTGACGTTCTTCGCCAGGCGCAGGCCGACGACGTTGATCGTCGTGGTCACGCCGATGAACGCCAGCACCCAGACCGCGTTGGGTACCGCGGGAAAGGCCGAGTGCAGGTAGGCGGCGCCGATCAGCCAGATCGCCATCGGCAGGAACAGGTAGTCGAGCAGCACCGCCCAGCCGGCGATGAAGCCAAGCCGGGAATCGATGGCCTTGCGCACGTAGGTATAGGCCGAGCCGGCCACCGGGAAGGCCGCGGCCATGCGCCCGTAGCTGAGGGCGGTGAAGAGCATCGCCAGGGAAGCGGCGATGTAGGCGGCGGGGACGTGTCCCTGGGTGGTCTCGGCGAGGATGCCGAAAGTCCCGAGGACGATGATGGGGGTCATGTAGGCGATGCCGAACAGCACCACGGAACCCAGCGACAGGGTGCGCTTGAGTCTGGCCATTACTGCTTACTCCGGAATTATCGTTTGTTATGGCAGTGGCCCGCAGCCGGCCAGGCCGCGGGACGCAGGGGCCTCCCCTCACCCGGGAGACCGGCGGACGCTCAGGCGCCCATCGTTGTGCTACGGCTTTCCGGGCCGATCCTCGCCCGCTCGCTGGCGGGCGGAGGACGACGCGACGCTCCTGTCGCGCCGTGGTGAATCAGGGAATCAGCAGCTCGCGCAGGCCGTCCGGGTGCTCGCGGCGCTCGCCGGGCAGGACCAGGCGACGCTCTTCGAGGTAACGGTAGTCCCGACGCGCATCCTGCAACCGGCCGAGGTCCAGTTCGACGATCTGCCGGCATTCTTCGCGCCCGGCCTCGCAGAGCAACTGGCCATAGGGATCGACCACCGCGCTGCCGCCGGCGAAGACCAGCCCGCCGTCGCCATGCCCGACGCGGTTGACCATCACCGCGTAGGCCTGGTTTTCCATGGCGCGGGCCATGATCGCGGTGCGATGGGTCGGGCCATAGGGGTCCATGTTGCCATTGGTCACGATGATCAGTTCCGCACCCAGTTGGCCGAGGGCCCGCGCGCTTTCCGGGAACTCGATGTCGAAGCACACCAGCAGGCCGACCCGGATGCCGTTCCACAGGGCGGTGGCGTAGCGGTCGCCAGGCGTGAAGATGCCGCGGTCGGAGGCCCACAGGTGGGTCTTGCGGTATTTCAGGGCGATGCCGTCGGGAGCGATCAGCAGGGTGGTGTTGTAATAGCGGCCGGCGTCCGCCTCGGCGATGCCGATCGCCACCGAAACGTTACGTTCACGGGCGACGCGCTGCACCGCGCTGACCGTCGGGCCGTCGAGCGGCTCGGCGAGGGCGGCGATGTTGCCTTCGCTGGGGAAGCCGGTCAGGTGGGTTTCCGGGAACACCACCAGTTCGGTGTCCGCCGCACAGTCGGCGATGGCCGCCAGGGCGCGTTCCAGGTTGTGCGCGGTGTCGCCATCGCGACCGGCGATCTGGACGAGTTCGACTTTCATCGGAATTCCTTGTTGTTCTCGGCGCTGTTCGGCACGCGCGCTGTTCGTATGCAGGGGTCGGCACAGTATGCTTGGCGTTCCCCGCGCCGATAATTACGTCCGAGGGTTAACCCAACAGGGGTAGAAGATGAGTTTCACCTTGCAGGACATCGCCTGGCACCGCTCCGTCGGGCAACTGGTCGAGGCGCTGGATGCGCCGGACTTCTGGATTCGCCTGGTACGCCTGCTCGAACAGTACGTTCCGTTCGACAGCTGGGTGGCCCTGCTGTTCAGCCAGGGCCGGCCACAGGTGTTCGCCGAATGCCCGGGCGCCGACGGCGGGCCGGATCCGCTGTTCCAGGACTACCTGCGAGGCCTCTACCTGCTCGACCCGTTCTACATCGCCAGCCGCGAGAACCCGTGCAGCGGCCTGTTCCGTCTGGCCGACGTGGCACCGGAATGCTTCGAGCAGACCGATTACTACCAGCGTTACTTCCGCCTCAACGTGGTGGCCGATGAAATCCAGATCAACGTCCAGCTCTCCGGCGAACGCACCCTCTGCCTGTCGCTCGGCTCGCGGCGCCGCTTCACCCCCGAGCAACTCGCCGTGCTCGGTCTGGTGCGGCCCTGGGTGGCCGGGCTGATGCGCCAGCGCCTGGCCTTCGAGGACGAAGTGTTGAACAGCCCCGCGGCGCCGGAGCCGGGCTGGCAGGGTTCGCTGGAGAAGGTCGCGGAGCAGATGGGCACGCCGCTGACGGCGCGCGAACTGGAGGTCGGCAGGCTGATGCTCAGCGGCTGCTCGAGCAAGGAGATCGCCCGCAAGCTGGCGATCTCGGCGGAAACCGTGAAGGTCCACCGCAAGCACATGTACGGCAAGCTCGGCATCAAGTCGCAGTCCGAGCTGTTCGGCCTGTTCCTCCAGGCCCAGGGCTGACGGGACGGGCGACCGTCCCGTCGCCGCTCAGCGGCGCTTGATCTTCGGCTTCGGCCGGCCCTGCACGCACTTGAAGCGCGGATTCGACTTGCAGATCACGTAGAGCCGGCCACGGCGCTTCACCACCTGGCAATCGCGATGGCGCAGCTTGGCCTGTTTCAGCGAGGCGAGGACTTTCATCAGGCCCCCTTGCCGCCGACGAAGCCGGCGAAACGCTTGTTGAACCCGGCCACGCGGCCTTCGCTCTTGGTCTTGCGCTGTTCGCCGGTGTAGACCGGGTGCGAGGCGCTGGAAACGTCCAGCGTCACGTAGGGATAGGTCTTGCCGTCGGTATGGGTATGGGTCTTGTCGGTCTCCGCGGTGGAGCCGATCAGGAAGTACACGTCGGCCGAGGTGTCATGGAACAGGACGGGACGGTATTCGGGATGGATGCCGGGTTTCATGGGGATGCCTCCTACATAATGTTATATAGTTACATATTACTCCGATAAGAATAATTCGCAACTCCGGAAAGAGTTCCCGGCGACCATTCGGCCGCTCGACCATCCAGACACAATTATTAGCTTGCTTTCTATCCCCGTTTGTTTCCCATAATCAGCGCTTGGTTAGCGCGGGGGGAACCCGTCGTAGACGCCTCGAAGAAGGTGACTACCATTTTGAACCGAAGCCTGAAGATTGGAGACATGATGAATCTGTCGCTACTCAGTCGCTATGCGTTTTTCGCCTGTATCGCCCTGTTCACCTTGCTCAGCCTGCCGTTCCTCGGCAGCACCGAATGGCTCTGGCCGTTCACCCTGCTGGGCGTGGCCCTGAGCCTGCTCGGCCTGTTCGACCTGATCCAGACGCCCCACGCGGTGCGCCGCAACTATCCGATCCTGGGCAACATCCGCTATCTGGTGGAAGGCATCCGCCCGGAGATCCGCCAGTACCTGCTGGAAGCCGACGGCGACGCCCTGCCCTTCTCCCGCGCCCAGCGCTCGCTGGTCTACTCGCGGGCGAAGAACGAAAGCTCGGAGAAGCCCTTCGGCACCCTGATCGACGTGTACACCGCAGGCTACGAATTCATCAGCCACTCGATGCGTCCGGCGCCGCTCAGCGATCCCTGCGAGTTCCGCGTCGACATCGGCGGGCCACAATGCAGCAAGCCGTACTCCGCTTCGCTGTTCAACGTCTCGGCGATGAGTTTCGGCGCCCTCAGCGCCAACGCCATTCGCTCGCTGAACCGTGGCGCGCAGATGGGCAACTTCTACCACGACACCGGCGAGGGCAGCATCAGCCCCTATCACCGCGAGAACGGCGGCGACCTGGTCTGGGAACTGGGCAGCGGCTACTTCGGGTGCCGCACCCGCGATGGCAAGTTCGACCCCGAGCGCTTCGCCGCCCAGGCCCTCGACCCGCAGGTGAAGATGATCGAGATCAAGCTCAGCCAGGGCGCCAAGCCGGGACACGGCGGTATCCTGCCCAAGCACAAGGTCACCCCCGAGATCGCCGCCACCCGTGGCGTGCCGATGGGTGAGGATTGCGTTTCGCCGTCGCGCCACAGCGCCTTCTCCACGCCGATCGAGCTGATGCAGTTCATCGCCCAGCTGCGCGAACTGTCCGGCGGCAAGCCGGTCGGCTTCAAGTTCTGCCTGGGCCATCCATGGGAGTTCATGGGCATCGCCAAGGCCATGCTGGAGACCGGCATCCTCCCCGACTTCATCGTCGTCGACGGTAAGGAAGGCGGCACCGGCGCGGCGCCGCTGGAGTTCACCGACCATATCGGCGTGCCGCTGCGCGAAGGCCTGCTGTTCGTCCACAACACCCTGGTCGGCCTCAACCTGCGCGACAAGATCAAGGTCGGCGCCAGCGGCAAGATCGTCAGCGCCTTCGATATCGCCAGCGTCCTGGCCACCGGCGCGGATTGGGCCAACTCGGCGCGCGGCTTCATGTTCGCCATCGGCTGCATCCAGTCGCAGAGCTGCCATACCAACAAGTGCCCGACCGGCGTCGCCACCCAGGACCCGCTGCGCCAGCGCGCGCTGGTGGTGCCGGACAAGGCCGAGCGGGTGCACAACTTCCATCGCAACACCCTCAAGGGCCTGGCCGAGATGCTCGCCGCGGCGGGCCTGGAACATCCCTCGCAGCTCGAAGCCAAGCACCTGGTGCGACGCATCACCGACACCGAGATCCGCCTGTTCTCGCAGCTGCACTACTTCCTCAAGCCGGGCGAACTGCTTTCCGGCAAGATCGAGGGCGAGTTCTACGAGCGCATGTGGAACATGGCGCGGGCCGACAGCTTCGACGCGGCGGCCTGAGCCGCCGCCCTCGCACGCAAGAAAAAGCCGGAGGCATCGCTGCCTCCGGCTTTTTCATGTCCGCGTAGATCAGCCCAGCAGGATGGTCGCCCAGGTCACGGTGATCACGGTGAGGGCCACGAACTGCGCGGCGCTGCCCATGTCCTTGGCATTCTTCGACAGAGGGTGGCGTTCCAGCGAGACGCGGTCGACGGTGGCCTCGATCGCCGAGTTGAGCAGTTCGACGATCAGCGCCAGCAGGCACGCCGCGATCATCAGCGCGCGTTCGCCGCGACTGACGTCGAGGAGGAAGGCCACCGGGATCAGCACCACGTTGAGCAGCACCAGTTGGCGGAAGGCGGCTTCACCGCGGAAGGCGGCGAGGAAACCTGCGAGGGAATAGCCGGTGGCGTTGAGGATACGCTTGAGGCCGGTCTGGCCTTTGAAGGGGGAAGGCGACACGTCGGGTTCTCATCGATTCGGAAGGCCGGCAGTCTAGCCGCCGGCTGGTCAAAAAAGCGTTAAGCCGTCTCTCAATGAGAAGCGGGAACCGTCTCCATTTGTTGCAGCAGCAGCGCGGCCTGGGTCCGGGTGCGCACGTTGAGCTTGCGGAAGATCGCCGTGACGTGGGCCTTCACCGTCGCCTCGGAAACGTTCAGGTCGTAGGCGATCTGCTTGTTCAGCAACCCTTCGCAGACCATGGTGAGTACCCTGAACTGTTGCGGGGTGAGGCTGGCGAGCCCGGCGCTGGCGGCCTTGGCCTCCTCGCTGAGGGCTTCGGCGGCGGCATCCTGCGGCGGCCACCAGGTGTCCCCGTCGAGCACCGCGCGCACCGCCTGCTGCAGGGTTTCCAGCGGACTGGACTTGGGTATGAAGCCACTGGCGCCGAACTCGCGGGAGCGCTGCACCACCGCGGCCTCCTCCTGTGCCGAGATCATCACCACCGGCACCTGCGGGTATTGCCCGCGCAACAGCACCAGGCCGGAGAAGCCATAGGCCCCCGGCATGTTGAGGTCCAGCAGGACCAGATCCCAATCGGCCTTCTCGTTCAGCCGCGCTTCCAGTTCGGCGATGCTGGCGGCTTCCACCAGGCGCACGTCGGGACCCAACCCGAGGGTGAGGGCCTGGTGCAAAGCGCTGCGAAACAGGGGGTGATCGTCGGCGATCAGGATCTCGTAAGAAGCCATGACATGTCCTAGTTTGTTCGGCCCAGCCGAGGCGGCGCTCAGGATGCCGACCGAGGGCGGACCGGTCAAGCCGAATGAGGGATACCTCGTACACCGCGTTCGTCTTTTCAAACACCCCGGCTTGCTGGCAGAGTGGCGGACCCTCCCCGCCCCGTCGAGCGAGCCATGCGAAGCCAAGCCCTGCGTGCCGATGTCCTGATGCTGATCACCGCCATGATCTGGGGGGTGTCGTTCGTCGCCCAGCGCCTGGGGATGGACGCCATCGGGCCGTTCCTCTATACCGGCCTGCGCTTCGTCCTCGGTGCCCTGGTGCTGGTGCCACTGCTGATGCTGCGCTCGCGACGCGACGGCGCGCAACCCTTCAATCGCGGACAGTTGCTCGCCGGTGTGATCCTCGGCGTCGCCCTGACCACCGGGATCAACCTGCAGCAGGTCGGCCTGCTGTTCACCAGCGTGACCAACTCCGGCTTCATCACCGGGCTCTACGTGATCGTCGTGCCGTTGCTCGGCCTGCTGTTCGGCCAGCGCACCGGCGCGGGCACCTGGCTGGGGGCGTCGCTGGCGGTGCTCGGCATGGCCCTGCTGAGCATCGGCCCAGGCTTCCAGGTCGCCTCCGGCGACTGGCTGCAACTGGCCGGCGCGGTGGTCTGGGGCGCGCACGTCCTGCTGGTAGGCCTGTTCGCCAGCCGCTACGACCCGATCCGCCTGGCCTTCCTGCAGTTCGCCACCTGCGCGGCGGTCAGCCTGCTGCTGGCACTGGTCTTCGAGGAAATCCACTGGGACGCCATCGTCCAGGCCGGTCCCGCCCTGCTATACGGCGGCCTGCTCGGCGTCGGCACCGGCTTCACCCTGCAGGTGGTGGCGCAGAAGCACGCCATCGCTTCCCATGCGGCGATCATTCTGTCCCTGGAAGCGGTGTTCGCCGCCATCGCCGGCGCCCTGTTCCTCGCCGAGACCCTGCACCTGCGCGGCTATTTCGGTTGCGCGCTGATGCTGGCGGGCATGCTGGTGGCGCAGTTGTGGCCGCGCAAGCTCGCCGCCGAAGCGCGCCCGGCCTGACGCTCAGCCACGGAACGGCGCCAGGGCACGGTGCGCCGGGCTGGCCTCGTCCAGCGGAATGTGCCGCTTGGCGCCCAGGTAGCGCTCGCTGAACACCTCCAGGTAGGCGCCGAGCGCCTCGCCCGCAGCCTCGTCGCCAGCAAGCTCCAGGCACAGCGCCGCCACTTCGGCGGTGCACAGGTGCTCGCCACGGGTCGAGCGACGCAGGCGATAGCGCGAGAGCTGCTCGGGCAGCAGGCTGAGCACCGGGAACGGCTCCAGGTAAGGACTCTTGCGGAACATCTTGCGCGCCTCGGTCCAGGTCGCGTCGAGCAGGATGAACAGCGGTCGCTTGCCTTCCGCCAGCGGGGCGACCTCGTTCACCACCCGCTCCGCCGCCACGTATTCGCCGGGGAACACCAGGTATGGCTGCCACTGCGGGTCGGCCAGCAACTCCAGCAAGCGCGGGTCGACCTCGGTGCGCGACCAGCCGAAGGCGAAGGTGTCGGCCACGGTATCGGCGATCAGCCAGCCGGTGTTGGTCGGTTTCAGCGCCTCGATGTCGTGCATGACCAGGCACATGCCTGCGCGCGCCTCGACCCGCGGCCGCCAGGCGCACATGCAATAGCTCGGCAGCAGCCGACAGCCTTCGCAGCGCGGCATGCGCGAACCGCGCGCGACGAAGGGTTTCAGGCTGCGCGCCAGGCGCTCCTGGCGCAAGCGGGAAACGGCATGGCTCATCGGGCAGGCTCCCGATACGGAAAGGACGGGCGAAGGAACATCGAAGACTCGAGGAAACGGGCTGGAAAGCGACCGCGAAATTCTATCAGAGCCCGCGTGGCTCCTGCTTTGTCGGACAACTTCCGAGGCCGCGAAAAAAAATTCTTCACAGGGGCCTCAGACGTCTAGTTAGAGCGGGATGCGATCCCTATAATCCGCCCCCTTTTTCGACACCGGGCAGCCGGCTCCGCCCGCTGACCTTACTGCCTCTCCAGACGAGTGACGCCCCCCTTGCTCGAGATCCGCAACGTGACCCGCCGCTTCGGCGACTTCACCGCCGTCGACAATGTCAGCCTGACGATCAACACCGGCGAATTCTTCACCCTCCTCGGCCCTTCCGGGTGCGGCAAGACCACCCTCCTGCGCATGCTCGCCGGCTTCGACCAGCCGGACAGCGGCGAGATCCGCCTCAACGGCCAGGACCTCGCCGGCGTCGAGCCGGAGAAGCGCCCGGTGCATACGGTGTTCCAGAGCTACGCGCTGTTCCCGCACATGAGCGTGGCGCAGAACATCGCCTTCCCGCTGAAGATGGCCGGAGTGGCGAAGAGCGAGATCGACGCCCGCGTCGAACAGGCCCTGAAGGACGTGCGCCTGGCGGACAAGGGCGGGCGCATGCCGACACAGCTTTCCGGCGGCCAGCGCCAGCGCGTGGCGATCGCCCGCGCGCTGGTCAACCGGCCGCGCCTGCTGCTGCTCGACGAACCGCTGTCGGCGCTGGACGCCAAGCTGCGCGAAGAAATGCAGATCGAACTGATCAACCTGCAGAAGGACGTCGGCATCACCTTCGTCTATGTCACCCACGATCAGGGCGAAGCCCTGGCGCTGTCGCACCGCATCGCGGTGATGAACCAGGGCCGGGTGGAGCAGCTGGACGCCCCGGAAACCATCTACAGCTTCCCGCGCAGTCGTTTCGTCGCCGACTTCATCGGCCAGTGCAACCTGCTCGACGCCACAGTCGAGGCGGTCGACGGCGAACGCGTGCGCATCGATCTCCGGGGCCTGGGCGAGGTCCAGGCGCTGAAATCCTTCGACGCCCAGCCCGGCGAGGCCTGCGTGCTGACCCTGCGGCCGGAGAAGATCCGCCTGGCGCAGAGCGTCACCGCCGACAGCGACGAGGTGCACTTCCGCGGCCGCGTCGCCGAACTGCTCTACCTGGGCGACGTGACCCTGTACATCGTCGAGCTGGAGAACGGCGAGCGCCTGGAAACCCTGCTGCCCAACGCCACGCCCGGCCGGGCCAAGTTCTTCGAGGTGGGCGACGCGGTGGAAGCCGCCTGGCGCTTCGATGCCGGCCACCTGGTCAGGGCCTGAGACGATGAGAAAGAACCTCGGCAAGTGGCTGCTGGTCTGGCCGCCGCAAGCGTATCTGCTGTTCTTCTTCCTGGTTCCGGCGCTGATCATGCTGTTCGCCTCGTTCCGCTTTCCCGGCGACTACGGCGGCCTGGCGCCCTGGATGTACAGCGAGGACGGGCAGACCGTCTACGACCTCAGCGTGGAGAACTACACCCGGCTCACCGAGAGCTGGGTGTACCTGCAACTGTTCGTCAAATCCTTCGGCTACGCCCTGGTCACCACCCTGGCCTGCCTGCTGCTCGCCTACCCGGTGGCGACCACCCTCGCCCGGGCCCCGGCGAAGTGGCGCAACCTGCTGATCCTGCTGGTGATCCTGCCGTTCTGGAGCAACCTGCTGGTACGCGTCTACGCCTGGATGATCATCCTCTCGCCGTCCGGTGCCCTGACCCGCGGGATCAACGCCGCGCTGGACCTGTTCGGCGCGCAGCCGATCAGCCTGATGTTCACCCCGTTCGCGGTGATCCTGTGCATGGTCTACGTGCACCTGCCGTTCATGATCCTGCCGCTCTACGCCAACCTGGAGAAACACGACCCGGCCCTGCTCGACGCCGCCCAGGACCTCGGCGCCGGTCGTTGGCAACGCTTCTGGCGGGTGACCTTCCCGCTCTCGCTGCCGGGCGTGGCCGCCGGCGCGGCACTGGTATTCATCCCGGTGCTGGGAATGTTCGCCATCCCCGACCTGGTCGGCGGTACCGACGGCATCATGATCGGCAACCTGATCAAGAGCCAGTTCCTCGACTCCCGCGACTGGCCGTTCGGCAGCGCGCTGTCGATCGCCCTGACCGGCTGCATCCTGCTGCTGGTCGCCCTCGGCATGGGCGCCGCGCGCGCCCGCAAGGGAGGCGCCCATGCGTAGGCCCTACCTGCTCTGGAGCGCCACCGCGCTGGTGTACCTGTTCCTCTACGTACCGCTGGTGATCGTGGTGCTGTACTCCTTCAACGACTCGCGACTGAACGCCGAGTGGGTCGGCTTCACCCTGGACTGGTACCGCAAGCTGTTCGGCAACCGCGACATGCTCCAGGCCGCCGCCAACTCGCTGGTCATCGCGCTGGTTTCGGCCAGCGTGGCGACCCTGCTCGGTACCCTCGCCGGGGTCGCCCTGCATCGCTTCAAGCTGCGCGTGCTGCCCCTGCTGGTGCTGACCCCGATCGCCATTCCGGAACTCCTGATGGGGGTCTCGCTGGTGATCTTCTTCATCGGCCTGAACATGAGCCTGGGCATGCTCTCGGTGACCCTCGCGCACATCACCTTCTCGGTCGGCTTCGTCGCCCTGGTGGTGCAGGCGCGCATGTCGGGCATGGACGAAAGCCTCACCGAGGCGGCCCGCGACCTCGGAGCCACGCCCTGGCAGAGCTTCCGCCTGGTGACCCTGCCGCTGATCATGCCGGGCATCGTCGCCGGCGCGCTGATGGCCTTCACCCTGTCCATCGACGACTTCGTGATCACCTTCTTCACCGCCGGCGGCGGCTTCGCCACCCTGCCGACGCAGATCTACACCATGATCAAGATCGCCGTGACGCCCGAAGTGAACGCCGTCTCCACCCTGCTGATGCTGCTCACCCTGGTGCTGATCGTGATCGCCTCGAAACTCTCCCCCAGCGCCATCAAGGGCCATTGATCCGCCGAAACCCGCGGGCCTCCCGGAGAGGCCCGCGGCCTTGCCCTGCTCCGGTTTCCGGAGCCCTGCCACCCCGTAACAAGGAACCATGATGAAAAAGCTGTTGCTCGTCGCAACCCTCATGGCAGGAGCCGCCCAGGCCACCGCCGCCGAGAAGCTGTATCTGTTCAACTGGAACGACTACATCGCCGAGGACACGCTGAAACGCTTCGAGCAGCAATGTGGCTGCGAGCTGGTGCAGGAGTTCTATTCCGGCACCGAGGAAATGATGGCCAAGCTGGCCGCCGGGGCCAGCGGCTACGACGTGATCATCCCGACCCAGAACGCGGTCGAGGCGCTGATCCGCAAGGGCGACCTGCTGGAGCTGGACAAGAGTCGCCTGGCGAACCTGAGCAACGAGGCCGCGGGCTACCTCGACAAGGATTTCGACAAGGGCAACCGCTATTCCCTGCCCTACGCCTTCACCACCACCCTGGTCGGCTACAACAAGACCGAGCTGGACAAACTGGGCATCGACCCCGCCGACTGGTCGGTAATCTTCGACCCGGCGGTCCTGGAGAAGATCAAGGGCAGGGTCACGGTGATGGACGACCCGCAGGAACTGTTCGGCGCCGCCCTGAAGTACCTCGGTCACTCCGCCAACGACACCGACCCGCAGCACTGGAAGGAAGCCCAGGCGCTGATCCTCGCGGCCAAGCCGTACTGGGCCGCGTTCAACTCGTCGAGCTATATCAAGGAGCTGACCCTGGGCAACATCTGGGTCGCCCATGGCTACTCCAGCGACATGTACCAGGCCAGGGCCGACGCGGAGGCTGCCGGCCGCGCCTTCAAGGTCGACTTCGCCCTGCCCCGCCAAGGTGCGGTGCTGGCCATCGACAACATGGTGATCCACAAGGGCTCGAAGAACCCTGACCTGGCCTACCGCTTCATCGACTTCATGCTCGACGGTCGGAACGCTTCCGAGCTGACCAACCAGATCGGTACCGGCACGCCCAACGCCGCCGCCCTGCCCTTCATCAAGCCGGAAATCAAGACGCTCGCCGCCCTGTTCCCGGACGCCACCACCCAGGCCAGGCTGGAGCCGCTGAAGGACCTGAACTCGCGCCAGCGGCGCGCCCTGAACAAGCTCTGGACCGAGATCAAGCTGCGCTGATCCGCACCGCTATCGACGAAAGGGCGACCCTCGGTCGCCCTTTTGCGTTTCCGTGCCCCGCCCCGAACGCGGTAACATGGCGCCCATTCGCCACCGTCCGTCCCGGGAATGGGCCGACGGAAACAATTCGCCCCCTCCATCGGTCGAATCCGCTTATTGCCCCAGGAGATCTTCGATGTCGCGCTTCATGGCCCTTGCCCTTTGTTTCGTCCTGCCCACCGCCGCCCATGCCGCCTCGCTCAAGGATTTCGAACTGAGCAAGATGCTGGAGAAAGTGGCCAAGGAAAGCAGCGTAGGCACTCCCCGCGCCATCAACGAAGACATCCTCGACCAGGGCTACACCGTCGAAGGCAACCAGTTGATCAATCACCTCAGCGTACGCGCCAGCCACGCCGAGCGCATGCGCTCCAACCCGGACAGCGTGCGCAGCCAGCTCGGCGATAGCGTGTGCAGCAACACCGGCTATCGCCAGTTGCTCGCCCGCGGCGCGATCCTCACCTACAGCTTCACCGAGTACAAGACCAACCAGCCGGTCGCCACCGAACGCTTCGATGCCGGCAGCTGCCGCATCCAGGGCAAGAAGTAAGCGCGCCGCGCGGTCGCCATGCTGGACAAGCAGCATCTGCTGAAGATCGCCAGAACGCCGATGCCGTTCGGCAAGTACCAGGGACGGATGCTGGTCGACCTGCCGGAGGAGTACCTGCTGTGGTTCTACAAGAAAGGCTTCCCGCCTGGTGAACTCGGGCGGCTGATGCAGTTGACCCTGGAACTGAAGATCGACGGGCTGGACGGGCTGCTCAAGCCGCTTCGTCCCCCCCGCTCCGTAGGCGAATGACGTCGCCGACGCTATCCGCCGATACCCTGCCCACACCCTGCCTTCGCCAGACACCCGCCCCCGTTCGGCAGGGCGAATAACGCCACAGACGTTATCCGCCGATACGCAGCCGAACTCAGCGCAACAACGCCGGATCGCCCTTGCCGGCCACCGCCGCCGCCTCCTCCGGAGTCAGCAGCGCGGTGCGCGGCACCTCCATCAAGCGGGCGCAAGCCGCCAGCACGTTGCCCCAGCAGGCGCGGTTGGCGAACTGCATGCCCGCCTCGTCGAGGGTGCCGCCGCGGTTGCGATAGCCGAGTACCGAGGTGCGCCGGGCATCCGGCAGGATCGGCCAAAGATGACCGCGCGCCACTTCCGCGCGCATATGGGTGAGTAGCACGCGGCGCTCATGGCTATCCGGGAACAGTCGTTCCACCAACGCCTCGTCGGCCACCGCCTCGACCTCCCAGCGATCGCGAGGCGCGCGGAAGCGTCCCGGCTCCTGCAGGTAGACCAGCCGGTAGGCCTGCCCGGCCTCGGCCAGACGCTGCGCGGCGCGGCGCATCTGTTCGAGCTGGTAGCTGCCGTTGGCGATCAGCAGCAGCGGATCGGAGCCGCAGCGCTCCTCGACCAGGATCGCGCCGTCGCGGGCCAGGCGCTCGGCCTGGACGGCGTCGAACACCATCGGCCGGTCGCGCTTGGGGATCACCAGGCAGGCCAGTTGCCCCCGGCTGCGGTAGATCGTCGGTAGCAGCGCCAGGGCGCTGTTGTGATCGGCCGGGAAGAGCACCCGGACCATGTCGCTCATCTCGCCAAGCAGGGCCTCGCAGAAGGTGGTGTCCTGGTGCGACTGCTGGTTCTTGCCGTTCTCCCAGGTATGCGAAGTAGCGACCAGCGGCCAGCCCAGCCAGCCGGCCGGACGCCCGACTTCCTTCTGCTGGCGGGCGAAGATCAGGGTCTGGCGCACCGCGCCGAGCATCTTCACGCAGAACGCCTCGTAGCTGGCAACCAGGTTGAGTCCGCCCTGGTTGGCCAGGCAGGCGGACACCACCGCCTCCTCGTTGAGCGCGGTGATGACCCGACCGCTCACCGATTCCAGTTCGCTCTCCGGCTCGCTGACCCGATGCTTGAGCGCCTTGAGCACGCCGCCGAGGCGGTTGCTGGCCAATTCGTCGGGATTGCCGACCCGGGCGCGCAGGTCGGGGTTGGCCTCCACCAGTTCGGTATAGAAGCGGTCCAGCGCGGCCATCGGCGAGCAGGCGTCGTCGCGATAGCGAAGCGGCGGGATGATCGGTTCGATGGGATGGCGCAGGGCCAGCGGGTTGTCCCGTTCGAGGGGACGCTCGCCGCGCTGCTCGGCGAACAGCCGGCGGGCCAATTCGAGAGCCTCAGGCTCGACCCAGAGTTCGTTTGCATGCTGGTTGAACAGTTGCCGGGCCTGTTCGTCGTTATGCGGATTGCCCGGCAGCGGCAGGTTGTGCGCGGCGTTGCTGCCGGCGCCATAGAAGCCGAAGCCCTTGACCGTCTCGGCGATGCCGTAGGGAATCGGCAGCGGGTAGCGGAGGATGCCGCTGTTCTTCTCCTGCACGCGCCGCTCCAGGCGCTGTTCCATCTCCCAGAGCGTACAGACGAAGGCGGCCGGGTCGCGCCCATCGAAGCTGATCGGATCGAAGCCGCAGCGGCGCAGATGCAGCTTGAAGCCCTCCAGCCCCTCATGGGTGCCCAGTTCGGTGCGCTGCTCGATGCGCCGGCCATTGGCGATCATCACCGGCAGCGCCGCCCCGCAATCCTCGGCTCGCCACCAGCGCGGAATCCAGTCGCTGCCGCGCTGTTCCTCGGCGGCACCATCGGAGAGGAACGCCACCAGGGTCTCGCCGGGCAGCGGCATGTGCGCATACTGCAATTCGGCGAAGCCGAGGTAGCCGCCCTCGGCGATACCGCCGGCGGTATGCGGATTCACGTGGCTGCCCAGTGGCGCCGCCGGTGCGCCGTTGGGGGCCTGGGCGTAGCCGTAGAAGTCCTGCAGCAAGCGGTTCAGCCCTTCCTCGCCGTCGGCATAGGCGCGCTCCTGCTCCGGGTGCAGGTTGCCGGTGAGGACGTTCAGCGCGTCGATGGCGGCCACGCAATGGCCCTGGCCCATCAGCCAGGCGCGAGTCTTGCCGGTCAGGACGTTGAGTGCCAGATAGCCGGCGTAGGCCGGGACCATGTTCAGGGCTCCGCCGGTGTGGCCCTCGGGCTGTGTCTTGAAATCCTCGGCCTGCAACGGCTGGCCGTCCAGGCGGATGCGCCGGGCGTAGGTCATGTGCACGACGATGCGCAGGGCGCTGGCGGTCAGCCGGTCGAGGGCGCGGAACAGCTGGTAGACGCTGGCCAGGTCCGGTTGCAGCCCGGCTTGGACCAATTGATGAGCGGTGCGGAACACGGCGGCGCGGGTCTCTGCGCTATGCTGGAGCGGACCATGGCCTTGCAGCCACGCGGCAAACGCCGGCTCGGCCGCCGCATGGGCAAGCAACTCGTCCTGACTGGGCAGAATCTGACTCATGGTGGGTAGCCTCCCTAGTGGTGCCTTGCAGTCTAGGCAGCACACGGCAAAGGGCGCTGACCTGCATCAAGCTCCCCGCCCCCGATTCGTTCACCCTGGCCCTGTACGAAGGTTCCATGGCATTCCACGATCCCCGAAAGGTATCGGGGTGTCGACAGAGCTCTGACGGAGGAGGCTCGATGGCATCACTGACGTTTCTAGGCGCCGCCCAGGAGGTCACTGGCTCCTGTTATCTGCTGGAAACCCTCGATGGCGTAAAGGTCCTGCTCGAATGCGGCATGCGCCAGGGGCGTCGCGAAGCCGACAACGGCAACCGCGCGCCCTTCCCCTTCGATCCCGCGAGCATCGACGCGGTGGTCATCTCCCACGCCCACCTGGACCACAGCGGCCTGCTGCCGCGCCTGGCGGCCGAGGGCTTCAAGGGCCCGATCTTCGCCACCGAGGCCACCTGCGAACTGCTGGAACTCATGCTGCTGGACTCCGCGCACATCCAGGAAAAGGACGCCGAGTGGGAGAACCGCTGGCGCAACCGGATCGGCAAGCCGAGCATCAAGCCGCTGTATACCCAGGCCGACACCGAACGCGCGCTCAAGCTGCGCCGGCCGATCAGCCTCGGCAGCACAGTGGCGGTCGCTCGCGGCGTGCGGGTGACCTTTCACAACGCCGGGCACATCCTCGGCTCGTCGATCGTCGAAGTGCAATTCCACGACCAGGTGCAACCGCGCCGCCTGGTGTTTTCCGGCGACCTCGGCAACACCTGCTCGCCGTTGATGCGCGCGCCCTCGCCGCTGAGCCGGGCCGACGTGGTGATGCTCGAATCCACCTACGGCGATCGCGATCACCGCGACAGCAACGACACCCTGGAGGAACTGGCGGCGATTCTCGACCAGGCGCATCGCGACGGCGGCAACGTGCTGATCCCGTCGTTCGCCGTCGGTCGCACCCAGGACCTGCTCTACTACCTCGGCCGCTTCTACCAGGAGGGCCGCCTGCCGCAACAGGCGGTATTCCTCGACAGCCCGATGGCCGCCCGTGCCAATGGCATCTACCTGCGCCACAGCAACGAGTTCGACGACCGCGACCGCGAGTACATTCGCGGCACCGGCACCACCCGCCTGGAGGAATGGCTGCCGGTGCTGCGCGTCACCCGCAGCGCCGACGAGTCGATGGCGATCAACCGGATCAAGAGCGGCGCGGTCATCATCGCCGGCAGCGGCATGTGCACCGGCGGCCGTATCGTCCATCACTTCAAGCACAACCTCTGGCGCCCGGA
Organism: Pseudomonas sp. HMSC067G02; assembly: GCF_001813485.1. Taxonomy (NCBI): domain Bacteria; kingdom Pseudomonadati; phylum Pseudomonadota; class Gammaproteobacteria; order Pseudomonadales; family Pseudomonadaceae; genus Pseudomonas; species Pseudomonas sp. HMSC067G02. Next base: position 232,794 of record NZ_KV812642.1, on the reverse strand, counting down.
ATGCCATGTGGTATTCCCCGGCTTCCAGGCGCGCGGCACCCTGGGCCGCAACATCGTCGACGGCGCCAGCGCGGTTCGCGTGTTCCACCAGCGCATCGCGGTCAAGGCGCAAATCCATACCCTCGGCGGCTTCTCCGCCCACGCCGGGCAATCACAGCTGCTCGACTGGGTCGCTCACTTCGCCCACCGTCCAGCGCTATACCTGATACATGGCGAGCGGGAAAAGATGGAAGCGCTGCAGGGCGCGATCCGCGAGCGTCTCGACTGGGATGCCGAGATACCGGAACCCGGCGAACGCATCGAGATCTGAGCCGCCGTCCGCAACTGTCACGCAGTCCGTGGCAGTATGCGGATGACCGCCTGTCCAGGGTGGTTGTAGAAGGAGTATGCGAATGCCCTACGAAGCCGATGACTATCTTTCCCGGCACTTCCAGACCAGCGGCACCGACCTGGCGCGGAAGGTCGACGAACTGGCGGCCCTTGCGGCTCCCGGCGACAGCCCCAATCTCGCGCTCTACCGCGAGATGCTCTTCACCGTGACGCGCATGGCCCAGGCCGACCGCAACCGCTGGGACGCCAAGATCATGCTGCAGACCCTGCGCGAGATGGAGCATGCCTTCAGCGTCCTCGAGCAGTTCAAGCGGCGACGCAAGGTCACCGTGTTCGGCTCGGCGCGCACGCCGGTCGAACATCCGGTCTATGCCCTGGCGCGCAAGCTGGGCGAGGAACTGGCCCGCTACGATCTGATGGTGATCACCGGCGCCGGCGGCGGCATCATGGCCGCCGCCCACGAAGGCGCCGGGCTGGAGAACAGCCTGGGCTTCAACATCACCCTGCCCTTCGAGCAGCACGCCAACCATACGGTGGACGGCAGCGGCAACCTGCTGTCGTTCCACTTCTTCTTCCTGCGCAAGCTGTTCTTCGTCAAGGAAGCCGACGCCCTGGTGCTCTGCCCCGGCGGCTTCGGCACCCTCGACGAGGCGCTGGAAGTGCTGACCCTGGTGCAGACCGGCAAGAGCCCGCTGGTGCCGATCGTGCTGCTCGACCAGCCGGGCGGCCGCTACTGGGAACACGCCCTGGAGTTCATGCAGGAACAGTTGCTGGAGAATCACTATATCCTGCCGGCCGACATGCGCCTGATGCGCCTGGTGCATTCGGCCGAAGACGCGGTGAAGGAAATCGCCCAGTTCTACCGCAACTTCCACTCCAGCCGCTGGCTGAAAGGCACGTTCGTTATTCGCCTGAACCACGCCCTGAACGAAGCCGCGCTGGCGCACCTGCACGAACACTTCGCCAGCCTCTGCCTGAGCGGCGGCTTCCAGCAGCAGGCCTACAGCGAGCAGGAACAGGACGAACCGGAGTTCCGCAACCTGACCCGCCTCGCCTTCGTGTTCAACGGGCGCGACCAGGGGCGTCTGCGGGAATTGCTGGACTACATCAACCTGCCGGAAAACTGGGACTGAAGCTGCCGCTCCGGCACGCGCTCAATCGTCGCTGCGACCGTTCAACAGGCGGCTGATCGACTCCATGGAGTAACCCCGGTACGCCAGGAAGCGGCCCTGCTGGGCCTTTTCCCTGGCGTCCTGCGGCAGGCGGGCGAACTTGCGGCGCCAGACCTCGCGCAATTGCGCACTCCAGTCGACCTCGCAGGCACCCAGCGCCCTTTCGATATCGGCGCGCGGCAGACCGCGTTGCGCCAGTTCCTCACGGATGCGCAACGGCCCATGGCCGCTACGGGCGCGACTGGCGATGAAGCTTTCGAGATAGCGGGATTCGTCGAGCAGACCTTCCTCGGCCAGGCGGTCGAGGGCAGGGTCGATCAACTCGGCAGACGCGCCACGCTGGCGCAACTTGCGGGAAAGCTCGGCGCGCCCGTGCTCACGGCGCGCCAGCAGATCCATGGCCGCCCGCCGCACGGCGACGGGCGTATCGAGCACGGTCGCCATTGGCCTCAATCGGCTTCGGCGTCAGCCACTTCTTCGGCGTCGGCCTTCACCGGGCCGCTCTTGGCCAGCAACTGGTCGCGAATGGTCTTCTCCAGTACCGAACCGATTTCCGGATTGTCTTCCAGGTACTTGGCGGCGTTCGCCTTGCCCTGGCCGATCTTGCTGCCCTGGTAGCTGTACCAGGCGCCGGACTTCTCGACCAGGCCCAATTGCACGCCCAGGTCGATGATCTCGCCGGTACGGTAGATGCCCTTGCCGTAGAGGATCTGGAACTCGGCCTGGCGGAACGGCGGGGAAACCTTGTTCTTCACCACCTTGACGCGGGTTTCGCTACCCACCACCTCGTCGCCTTCCTTCACCGCGCCGGTACGACGGATGTCCAGGCGGACCGAGGCGTAGAACTTCAGTGCGTTACCGCCGGTGGTGGTTTCCGGGTTGCCGAACATGACGCCGATCTTCATGCGGATCTGGTTGATGAAGATGACCAGGCAGTTGGCGTTCTTGATGTTGCCGGTGATCTTGCGCAGCGCCTGGGACATCAGGCGTGCCTGCAGGCCGACGTGGGCGTCGCCCATCTCGCCTTCGATCTCGGCCTTGGGTACCAGCGCGGCCACGGAGTCGACGATGATCACGTCGACCGCGTTGGAGCGCACCAGCATGTCGGTGATTTCCAGGGCCTGCTCGCCGGTGTCCGGCTGGGAGACCAGCAGGTCGTCGACGTTGACGCCCAGCTTGCCGGCATAGTCGGGATCGAGCGCGTGCTCGGCGTCGACGAAGGCACAGGTGGCGCCCTGTTTCTGGGCCTCGGCGATCACCGAGAGGGTCAGGGTGGTCTTGCCCGAGGATTCCGGACCGTAGATCTCGACGATCCGGCCCTTGGGCAGGCCGCCGATGCCGAGGGCGATGTCCAGACCCAGGGAGCCGGTGGAGATGGCCGGGATCGCCTGGCGCTCATGGTCGCCCATGCGCATGACCGCGCCCTTGCCGAATTGGCGTTCGATCTGTCCCAGGGCCGCGGCCAGGGCGCGCTTCTTGTTCTCGTCCATTGAAGTCCTCGCGAAGTCAGGGCGGCCGGACGGCCACGAACAACTGTATAAGTAGAC